>JAPOLW010000331.1 GCA_029976905.1 bacterium
ACGCGTCTCGGCGAGCCGACACGCGATCGAGGTGGTGCGCGAAGAGACCGTCTTCCAGGTCGTCCGGGGCTATTACGAGGTGGTGCGCGCCGAGCAACTTCGTGACGTCGCCGAGGAAAGCCTTCAGAGGGTGCGCGCCTTGAAAGCGTCCGCCGAGAGCCGCCTGGAGCTCGGCAAGGTCTCCAAGATGGACGTGTACCGAAGCGAGCTCCAGGAGGCGCGGGTCCAGAATACGTTGGCCGATCAGGAATCCAGGCGCGCCGCCGCCCTCGATGACCTGAAACTCCTGCTCGGCCTCGACCCGCGGGTCGCTCTCGAGATCGACCCGCGCCTGCAAGGTCCCACCGTGCGCGATCTCAAGGGCGTAGACCTCGAGGAGCAGGCCGACACCAGCCGTGCCGAGGTACGCGAGGCGCGCGCCGAAGTGGCCGACTCCGAGCGCAAGCTGGTGCTCGCCAAATTCGGGATGTGGCCTTCGGTCGATCTCGTCGGCTCCTACGCGCAGCAGGGCTTCGGCGACTCCTTCGGCGACTCCTTCAATCTCGACCGCACCGAATGGAACGTCGGTTTCCGCTCCTCGGTTCCTCTCGATCGCACCCTACAGAAGGCCGCTCTGAGCGAGGCGGAAATCACGCTGCGCAGCCGCGAACGCCAATTCCGCCAGGTGCGCGGCCAGGTCGTCGGACAGGTGCGACACGCCATGCGTCGGCTCGAGCGCGCGCAGGCCGAGGCCGAGTTGGCCGGCCGGGTCCTCGAACAGGCGCGCCAACAGGAGGAACTGGCCCGCTACCGATACGAGAAGGGCCTGAGCGACAACTTCGACCTCGTGCAGGCCGAGGAGCAGAGGACCGAGGCGCGTGCCGCTCGCATCCTTGCGTCGGTCGATTCCACTCTGGCCGCGGCCGCGGTCCGTCGCGCCACCGGCACCCTCACCGCGGCCTTCGTCGCCGTCCCCGACGATTCGGAAACCGATCCGGCCGGATCCGCTCTCGACGCGGTCCTCCCGGAAAGCGAGGCGGATCTCGAATGCGCGCCCGGCGACTGACGGCAACGCTTTTCGGTGTCGGGGCCCTGGCCCTGGTGGCCGTCGTGGCCGGCCGCGACGACGGCCCGACCCAGCGGCGAGGCGCCGCCCCGACCGCGCGTGCCGAACGCGGCGACGTCCGCACCAGCCTGATCGAGCCTGGAGAGTTGCACGCCGCCCGCTCGGTGACGCTCGCCTCGGAAATCCGCAGCAACCGGGCCAAGATCGTCTCCCTCCTCCCCGACGGATCCTGGCTCGATGCCGGGCAGGTGGTCCTGCGCTTTGATCGAACCCCCTTCGAGGAGGAACGGCTCAAGGCCCTCGCGGACATACGCGACGCGGAGGCCGCGACCGTGCGTGCCGAGCAGGAGCGCAAACTGCAGGTCGCCAAGGCGCAGGAAGCCCTCGAGAGCGCCCGTCACTCGGTGCGGCTGGCCGAGCTCAACCTCGACGCCTTCGAGAAGGGCACCGGCGCACTCAACGTGCGCGAGGCCGAGGTTCGCGCCGCGGCCGCCGACGACGAACTCGCGCGCGCCCGGGCCGACTTGGCCGACATGGAACGGATGCTGCTCCAGGGTTTCGTTTCCGCCGAAGAGGTCGAGCGGCAGCGTGGACGGGTCGAGGAGGTCGGGCGTCAGAGTGGCCTCGAGGGCGACCGCCTTCGCACGGCCCGGGAGATCCACTACCCCCGCGACCTCGAACGTGCCCGCAACCAACTCGAGGAGGCCCAGGACGCGGTCGCGCGGGCCGAGGGCGTCCTCTACTACACGCGCGAATACTACCGGGCCGTCCGCGAGAGCGCCGAGCGCAAAGAGACCTCGACCCGCGAAGCACTCCGCCAGGCCGACGACCAACTCGCCAAGACCGAAGTCCAGACGCCGATCGCCGGATTCCTCGTCCTCCAGGAGATCCCGCTCGAAAACGGCAAACGGCGACCCCAGGTCGGCGATTCGGTCTGGAGCGGTGTTCCGATCGCAACCGTGCCCGACCTCTCTTCCGTGCAGGTGACGGCACAGGTGCGCGAAGTCGATCTGCACCGCATCGGGGTCGGCCAGGCGGCTCGTGTGTCGATCGAAGCCTATCCCGACCTCGCCCTCGCCGGACGCATCGGACACATCGGCAGCCTGGCCGAGAGTCAGGCAGACTCGCCATGGAAGTTCTTTCCAGTCACGCTGACGCTCGAGGGAACCGACGAGCGCCTGCGGCCCGGGATGTCGGCGCGGGTCGAGTTCCAACTCGAAAATGCCCTCGATGTGATCGTCGTCCCCGCCGATGCCGTGTTCGTGCATGGTGACCTGGACTCGGTCTTCGTGCGCCGGGGCGGGCGGATCACCCAGCACGAGGTTTCGCTGGGGCTGTCCAATGAGACCCACGTCGAAGTGCGCGCCGGCCTCGAGCCCGGTGCCGAGATCCTGCTCGAAGCGCCATCGGCGGCAGTGCCGTTCCGGCCGCTGCCAGGACCAAAGGCGTGACGACGACGCCGGGCGGCGCGCGGAGTCCGCTCTGCGCCGCGCTCGAAGGCATCGAGCGCCGCTACGAGCGCGACGACGGCACGGTCGTCGCACTCGACGGCATCGATCTCGCGATCGCGCGCGGTGAATGGGTCGCGCTGACGGGCCCCTCGGGGTCGGGCAAGTCCACCCTGCTCCATGTGCTGGGGCTCCTCGATACACCCACTGCGGGCCTCTACCGACTCGACGGTGAGGATGTCTCCACGCTCGACGACGACGCACGCGCACGGCGGCGCAACCTCAAGATCGGCTTCGTCTTTCAGGCTTTCCACCTCGTGCCCCATCTGACGGTACGGGAGAATGCGGCACTGCCGCTGACCTACCTGGGGCGGGACGAGCACGACCGTCATCGGCGTGCGGCGGCCGCTCTCGAGCGGGTCGGGCTCGGTCACCGTCTGGACCATCGCCCCGGCGAACTCTCCGGAGGCGAGCAGCAACGCGCCGCCATTGCTCGCGCCGTGATTCACGAGCCCGACCTGCTCCTTGCAGACGAGCCGACGGGAAACCTCGACGAGGCGTCGACCGATGGTGTGCTCGACCTCTTCCGCTCGATCCATCGCGACGGGACCACGATCGCTCTGGTGACCCACGACCTACGCGTCGCGGCGATGGCAGATCGCACCCATGAGATCCTCCATGGCCGACTCGCGTGACCACGCTCGCATCGCGCCGCGGGACCTCCTGCGCGCCGCGCTTTCCGGCGTGCGTCTCTATCGCCTGCGCTCGACCCTGACCATCGTGAGCTTCGCGGCCGGCACCGCGGCCGCCGTCGCCCTGTTGGCGATCACCGGTGGCGCACGCGCCGAACTCCTGGCTCGCCTCGCGGAACTCGGCGCCCAGCTCGTCCGTGTACATGCCGTCGGCGAGGCCGGCCGCGCGGGCCCCCCGGCCCTGACGCTCGCCGACGCGACCACTCTCGCGGTCTCCCTTCCCTTCGCAAGCAAATTGGCGCCGGTGCGCGTGGTGCCGGCGAGCGTCCTTCTGCCCAACGATCAATTCACGGTGGAGGTGGTTGGAACCGAACCCGACTACTTCGCACTGCGAGGACTCTCCTTCGCACGGGGCCGCGCGTTCTCCGCACGGGAGAGCGCCAGCGGCGAGGCCGTCTGCGTGGCAGGCAGCGGCGCAGCACGGCGGCTTTCCCGAAGTGAACCGGTCTATGGCGCTCTGGTGAAGGTGGGCAGCCGGTGGTGCCGCGTGATCGGCGTCCTCGCGCCGACTGCCGTCACCACCAGCGACGGCACGGATCGACGGCTGTATGTCCCCATCCGTTCGACCCTGCGGCACGACCTCTCCGAGCGACAATCCCTCGGGGAGATCTTCGTGCGCGTCGCCGACGATGTCGACCCTGAGCGCGCCGCGCGCGTCGTACGACGGGCGCTCGTGCGCCGCCACGACGGAGTCGAACATTTCGCCGTCGAAACGGCGCAGGCCGTGCTCGCCCAGAGCCGCGGCGCGCGCGGCCTGCTCGATACGCTGCTGGCCGTGGTCGCCGTCGCGGCACTGGGCCTCGGGGGCGTCACGCTGGCGAGCCAATCCTGGCAGAGCGTTTCCCTGCGGCGCAGCGAGATTGCGATCCGTCGCGCAATCGGTGCGCGCCGCTCCGAAATCCTGACTCAATTCCTTCTCGAGGGTGTCATGTTGGCCGCCCTGGGAGCCGGTATCGGAATCGGCCTGGGCGTGCTCGGCGCGGCACTCGCGTCTCGTCTCGGTGGTTGGCCGTGGCTCCTCCCCGCCGAGCAATTCGGGGCCGCACTGTTCGCCATCGTACTCCTGGGCGTCGCCGCCACCCTCTACCCCGCCTACCGCGCAGCGACACTCGATCCCGTGGCGGCCCTGCGCCAGGACGCGTGAGCGACGGGGCGCGCCCGGAATGCTACCCCTGCGCCCGGGACGGACCCGCCGTGCGTAATCGATTTCTTCTCCTCTTGCTGGGACTGCTGGGCCTGCGTCTGGCGACGCTGCCGATCCTTCCGATCCTCGACCCCAGCGAATCCCGGTACGCCGTCGTGGCACGCGACATGCTTCACAGCGGCGACTTCGTCACACCCATGATCTGGGCATCCGGCGAGTACATCCCCTTTTTCAGCAAGCCTCCCCTGCTCTTCTGGCTCGAGGCCGGCCTCGAGGCGCTGCATGTGCGCCCCACGCTTGCCGATCTCGAGAAGATAGACTTCGGCGGCGTGCTGCGCGAGGCCGCGGAGCTTCTGAAGGCGCAGGCAGAGAACCCCGCCGCCAGCACCGCCGAGCGGCGGCGCGCCGAGGAGGCACTGGTGCAGCTTTTCGTCATGACGCGCGACGGCAGGGGACAGGCGGCATGAAGCTCACTTATGTCGCGCTCGAAGGCTGCGGCCGTTTCGGCAAGCTGGTGGAGGTGGGCTTCGACTCTGTCGGCCGAGTCCGGGGCGCGCGCGTGCAGACGTACCTGCTCGAAAAGACGCGCGTCGTGCGCCACGCCCCCGGCGAACGCGCGTACCACGCGTTTTACCAGCTC
>JAPOLW010000332.1 GCA_029976905.1 bacterium
AGAAGCCGTGCGCACCGATCAGGTCGCCGTCGCTGCCCGTCCCGATCGACGGGCACGCGGCAGTCGGCGCCTCTTCGCATTCCTGACAGATGGTCGTCGTGGTCCCGGTCTCGTCCTGGTAGTAGGAGGTGACCCCGTTGGCGTAGCCGGCAATGTCGGTTTCGTAGGAGCCGACCGTCACCTTCGAGCCCTGGGGGCCAGTGACCATCTCCCAGGTGAGAGGTCCGGCGGTGACGGTGTCGGGAACGCCGTCGATGGTGACGCCAGCCGGATTGTTGTTGTCGGAATAGATCATCCCGAAGGCAGCCGTGTTGTAGTCGGCGTAGATGATGCCGGTCGCCGGGCGGGAGTGGACTCGGGCGGTCGAAACCATGTCCTCGCGCTGCTCATAGTAGATGTGTTCGCTCTGGGTGAGCGGGCCGCTATTGGAGCCCATGTAGCTGCGAATCGCGCGTACCGGCCCCACGATGTTCGCGAAGAAGGCTCCCTCTCGTGCGTTGAATGTGGCGTTGTGACGCCCACAGCTGCCGGGTGCGATCCAGTAGTCTCGCTTCTCGAGAAAGTCCAATCCGCTCGCACTCCCCGCGAAGATCCGTAGATCGTCGTTGGTCCAACGCCATGCCCAGTGCCGTTCGTAGAAGGCCGTGGTGATGGTGCTGTCCTCGGGGTTCAACTGCGGGCCGTGCGCAGTGCCGCTATCGAGATCGTACGTTGTCTTGTAGTCACCCGAGAGCAAATTGAAATCGTAGCTCACGTACTGTTGCCCCGCGGAAGGGTCGAGCGCACCGCTCCGCTCGAAGAGGTAGACATACCCCCTCCCGCCATCGAGTGGATCGTCGATCCGCACCTCGACCCCGGAACCGGAGATGATCCCGGCGGGCTCGGTGAACGTCGTTGGCTGCTCGCCTGCATCCTTGGCCATGAAGACCACTTCGTCATCGTCGTCGACGGCGGGATCGCTGTCGGGTCCGGTGAAGGTATTCGCGTCGGTATACTGCTCCGCGAAGAGCCCTTGTGCATTTTGCGACGAGCCGGTTGGGTTGGTGGCCTGGTCGTAGAACCCGTAGACCCGCGCGAACTCGACCTGGTCCTTCTCGTCGACCTGCACGGGAATTTGCACCCAGGTCCCGTCCCACCGGAAGGCGACCACGTCGCCGGGCGCGGTCGACGCGAATCCGGGAACCGCTGCTCCCTTCAGGACGACGGGGTCGCCGGGCCGGGAGAGGGTCGACGCGGAGACCGGTTCGAGGAAGCCCTGGAGAACGAGGAGGGAGACGAGCAGGGCCACTCTTTCTTTGGACATTCGAAGAACTCCGGGGCAAAGGGGTTCGGGGTGGGTTGCCGGAGGGAGGGCGATGCGGAGACGCCAACTCCCGGCAGAGACTTCCGGATGCGAAACGCCGCTACCCTAAACGGCGACGCAAGGGTCGTGCAAGTTGGAAAAGGTTTCGTCCGAGTTCGCACCGCCGCCGTCGATGATTTTCCGGGTGGTTCGCCGCGGGATCGTGCAGGACCTCGGAGTAGGTGACGAGCGGGCGAGCAGTCCGTCGAAACAAACCGGGTATTCTCGAGCATCTGCCCCGGCGCTGCGTGGGGCAGGAGGCCGGGACGGGTGTCTCCCGCGAACCGTCGGTCGTTCCGTCCTGCGACTCCTCGTTCGAGCTCCCTACCGAAGAGTCACGCAGGTCCTTCGCTTGTTCCATGCAGTCGACGGTAGGCCTCGTCTCCGACGCGGCCCGCGATCGATCGACCGGCCCCGTCCGCATCGAGGATGGACGCGCGCACGCGCGCCGCGTCCATCGATCCGGGCATGTTCGAGACGTACGGAACCTCGAGTGTGCCCTTTACGATGGTGTCGAGGGCATCCTCGTCGGCCGGCGAGAGGCCGAGCTGGCCCAGATGTATCGGGAGCCCGACCCGCGCGAAGAATTCCCCCACGCGGGCGACTTCGTCCTTGTGCCCCTCCATCGTGAGCTGCGCGAGCGTGCCCATGGCGACCATCTCCCCGTGCAGGTAGTTCGCGTGTACCGATCCCAGGGCGGTGTAGCTCTGGGCGACCGCGTGGGCGACCGCGAGCCCGCCGCTCTCGAACCCGAGCCCGCTCAGCAGCGTGTTTGCTTCGACGATCTTCTCGAGCGCGTCGTCGATCTTCGACGCGCGCACTGCAGCTGCCGCGGCGCCCCCCTCGGCGAGGAGCGTCTGCGCGCAGACTTCTCCGATCGCATACGATGCGAGCGTGGGTCGCGCACCGACACAGGTCGTCGCTTCGGCGTTTTTCAGGCAGACGCGGGCCTCGTAGAACGTCGCCATGGCGTCTCCCATGCCGGCGACGAGGTATCGCTCGGAGGCGGCCGCAACGATCGCCGTATCCACCACCACCAGCGCCGGGCTTTGCGGGTAGAACTCGATACCGGTGGAGACTCCCTCGGGAGAGTAGAGAACCGAAAGTGCCGAGCACGGCGCATCGTTGGAGGCGAGTGTCGGGAAGATGACGACGGGCACCGCGAGACGGTGGGCTACCGCTTTTGCCGTATCGATGCATTTCCCACCGCCCAGGCCGATGAGGGCCTCGACACCCGCACCGAGAAGCGCTCCTTCGTGCTCGACGATCTCTTCGAGCGAGCACTCCCCGCCGAAGATGCGGACGACCGCCTCGATTCCGGCCGCTTCGAGGCTCGCGAGGAGGACCGCCCCGTCGGCCGAGCGGCCGCGCTCCGAGACGAGGACCGCGACCCGCTTCGTGGCTACGAGTGAGAGATACCGGCTTGCCTCCTGGAGGGCGTGTGGCCCCTGGACGTAGCGTTGCGGGGAGATGAAGACGCGCGGCGCCGTCCGGCTGGCGTCGGTGGGCGCGAAGATCGCGTGCGGGAGATAGGTGTCGGAAACGTCCATCGATGCCTGTCGCGTCGTAGCCTTCGCTCCGGGGCGACGCAACGCTCCCTCCGTGCGTCACGCTCCTGACCGGTCGGAGGGATTGCGTGCAGGTTCTGGTCACCGGAGCCCCGGGCCGCAGCGGTTCCGACGCGGCGCGTGGCGGCCGGTCAATCGCCAACGACTGCTGGCTCGGAATCCGGCCCCCGGCCTCCTCCTTCCAACAAACAACGCGCCGCTCCAGCCTAGCGGCTGCTACGACGACCTGTTGCGGCTTCGTCCTTCCCCGCCCGGCGTCCTTCCACGTCTGGCCCGGTTTGGTCTGCTGGTGAGAGTCAGCCCCAGGGCCGCTCGATGGGCTCGGCGTCGCCGTCGATCACCGTTTGCCGCTGTCGCTCGACCGTCGACACTCCAGAGAGGCACAGATCTCCGTCGCTCGACCAGGAACCGACCAACTCCGCAGAACTCCAGACCACAGCGAGCCAGGCCACCCGCGCGAAGAGCCGGGGAGAAATGTCGCCCTTCCGAAGGGCCGCCCGAATGCCGCGCGCCGCCCGGTAGGCGGCCAGGCCTGGCCACAGGAGGGAAGCACCCAGCTTGCCGGGGAGCGCGCCAGCGCCCCGGCGAACGAAACCCATGCCACGCCCCTGCTGGGTCAAGATCCAGGAGACGTCGGTGCGGCTGGAGGGCTCCCAGTGGAGGATTCGTGCGCGTGCTTCGAAGTAGAACCGCGCCCCGACGCGACGCAGGCGTTGCTGCAGTCGATTCGGGATCGCCAGGTCGTCGACCAGTGTTTGGGAGAAGCGCTCGAGATCCGATCGGCGCCAGGCGCTGCTGAAGCCAGCGACGAATCTCCGTTCCTCTCCCTCCGTATAGCCCATCCACTCTCCGTAGGTGAGGAGGTTGGCGGCATGCCCCCACGAAAAGCGCTGGTTGGCATTGCGGAAGGCCGGACCGATCACCGACCAGGTACCCTCGCGGATTCGCTCGAGAATGAATTGGAGGCAATCAGGTTCGGGAAGGGCGTGGTCCTCGAGCAGGAAAACGAATTCACCCCGGGCCCGCTCGACGCCAATCGCGCGCGCCTCGTGCAATAGCAAAGGACGGCCGACATCGATCACCTCGACCCGCGGGTGGCGGGTCTTGAAGTCGTCGGGCGCAGCGAAGCGGGCGAAGTCCTCGACGACGAGGAGGATCTCGAGGTCGTGGACGGCCGTCTGTTCTTCGGCTGACGCGAGGGCCTCGGCGATGGTCGGGTAATCGTCGATGGCGGCCAGGATCACGCTGAGTGCGACCGGGGAGTCATCAGATGGGCGCATGGGCCTAGAATCCTCCGCGGGCGTGCCAGATGGCGCGCTCGATCGGGTAGAACCAGGGCCGAACCGAGGCGTCGTAGGCGGCGGCGAGACGATGGAGGATATCGTTGGGGAAGATGTGATCGGGGTGCACCTCGCGCAGGATCTGGCGATAGAGTTCGAAGGAGGTGCCTTGCAGATGGGGGTTCTGCCAGGGTTTGAGGATGCCGGCGAAGTGGAGGATGGCGGGCTTCGACTCTCGGCCCGGCGACGGTGCACGAGGTTGGCCGAGCAGTGAGCGTTCGGCAAAGCTGACGATCACGTTCCAGCGCTCGTCGAGCGGCCGCCAGCAACCCAGGAGGGTTGCATTGAGAGCCTCCTGGTCGAAGAGCCGGACCCGATTCCCGACCCGACCGACATAGTCGAAGGCGCGCTCGGTGACCGAAGCGGTGCGCCATCTGGCTGTGTCGATGAGGATGACCCCGGCGTTGAAGTAGGGGGCATCCTCCGCGGCTCCGAGGGCACGGTAGCCAGGCAGGCCCAGCGCCGAGGAAATGCGGGGGATCGCCGCATCCGGGCAGCAGGCGCAAATGCTTTCACCCAGACCGACGGCCCAAAGGTCCTCGATCGGCTCGACGACGAGCATGTCCGCGTCGAGGTAGAGGACTTTCTCCTCGTGTGCGGCCAGAAGTTCGGGGGCCGCCAGCCGCGCGAACTGAATGGGGCGCGCGCGGCCGCGCAGGGGAAGGGATCGTGTCGGGAGGTCCTCGAGGAGTCGCAACTCGAAGGTCACGCCAGCTGCACTCCAGCGTCGCTCCATGCGCTCGAGCCAGCCGTCCCAGCC
>JAPOLW010000333.1 GCA_029976905.1 bacterium
GCACGAGCGGGCCGTAGCGATCGACCCGAGAGACCCGCGTGCGCAGCACAATCTGGGCCTCGCGCACCTGGAGCGCAATCGACTCGACGATGCGATCGCATCTCTCGGTGCGGCGCTGGCCGTCGCTCCGCAGGACGGCGGCCTGCGCTGGGATCACGCGCTTGCCCTGCTCGGTGCGGGACGCCTGCGCGAGGGCTGGGACGAGTTCGAGTGGCGCTGGCGAGCGCCCGGATTCCCGTCGCGCGAGCGGCATACCGAGCACCCTCGCTGGGACGGGACGTCTCTCGCGGGCCACCGCCTTCTCGTCTACTCCGAGCAGGGTCTTGGCGATGCGATCCAGTTCGTGCGCTACCTACCGAGGCTCGCGCGGCCCGGGGCGCGGATTCTGCTGGAGTGCGCCCCCGAGGTCGGGCGGCTCCTGCGATCGCTCGCAGGCGTGGAGGCCGTCGTCGAGCGGGACGGGCCATCGGGCGAATTCGATGTGCAGATCCCCCTGATGAGTCTACCGCGGATCTTTGGGACGACCCTCAAGTCGATCCCGGCCGACGTCCCCTATCTCTCGCCCGATCCGGCCGACGTCGAGCGCTGGCGTTCCGAGCTCGGACCGGCGCCGGGGCTGCGGGTCGGTTTGGTGTGGGCGGGCAGCCCGACGCATGGAAATGATCGAAATCGCTCGATCGACCCGGAGCTCCTGGGGCCGCTCCTGGAGCGACCGGGCGTGCGTTGGTTCAGCCTTCAGGTCGGCGCCCGGGCCGCTCCCCCGCCACCCGGTATCATCACCGACCTCGGCCCGCGCTTGCGTGATTTCGCCGACACGGCAGCGGCGATCGCGAGTCTCGATCTGGTCGTGACGGTCGATACCGCCGTTGCGCACGTCGCTGGCGCGATTGGTGCTCCGGTCTGGACGCTTCTGGCACACGCCCCCGATTGGCGTTGGATGCAGGAGCGTGAAGACACGCCGTGGTATCCGACGATGCGGCTCTTCCGACAGGAAGAGCGGGGTGCCTGGGGGCCGGTCATCGAGCGCGTCGGTGAAGAGCTCGCCCGACAGGCCGGTCGCTGAGCACCCGCAGGCGGCGGCTCTGGTGTGCCGGCGCTGCGCGTACGTTTTGCCGTGGGCCCTGGACTCCGTCAGGGCGTGGACATTTCCACTGGATGGAGTTCGACGCCGGTGTGGTCGACGATGTCCTGAACGGTTGCGAGCTTGTAGGGCTTCTCGAAATAGATCGCCCGGATGCCCGTGTTCACCAGCGTCTTGAGGCAATGGATGCAGGGGGAGTGGGTGATGTAGATGTCTGCGCCCTTGATCGAGGTGCCGTTGCGCGCCGCCTGTGCGATCGCGTTGATCTCCGCGTGGATGGTCCGATAGCAATTCTCTTCGACGTCGCCCCCCGGTGTCTCCGATCGGTAGATCAGGCATCCGACTTCGCTACAGTGCGGCATGCCCGAGGGGGCACCGTTGTAGCCGGTCGCGAGGATGCTCTTCTCCCGGACGATCGTCGCGCCGACCTTTGCGCGCGTACAGGTCGATCGTTCGGCCACGTCGCGGGTAATGGTCAGAAAGTATTGGTCCCAGCTCAGCCGTTCGCTCACGTGGAGCTAGGTACAACAGGCGGCGGTGGGAGGGAAACCCCGATCAACTGCATGCCGTCATCGCTCCCCGGAGCCGGTCTTGGGTCGCGCCGGGGAAGGCTCGTGGGGGGTCTCGCTGGCGACTCCTCCTCCCCGATCATCGATAGGGGTACCGGCATGAAGGTGAGCAAGAACAGGCCGATCGTGAGCCACGCCGCGGTGCGCCGGGCGGGATCGAGCGGCGTGTCGGCATCGACGGTATCGGGGTGATGGATGCGTAGGACGAAGAAGAGCAGGATTGCCCAGACGAGCCAGCCGTCCCATCCGTAGAGGCCGAGCGCCACGACGATGGCCAGGCAGAGCCAGGAGATGGTGCGGTGACGGCGTCCGAAGAGCGCGTACACGACGTGTCCACCGTCGAGTTGGCCGACCGGGAGAAGGTTCAGGAAGGTGACGAAGAGCCCGAACCATCCGGCGAGGGCCACCGGGTGCAAGAGGACCGTCGCTTCGTCGGGGTCGACGCCGAGAACCAGGCGGGTCAGGAGATCGAAGAGGATCGAATTGCCGAGTGCCAGCGAGACCCCCTCGGGTGGCGCGAGCGGTTCGACTTCGGACCAGGCGAGACCGATCGCCACCGCCGGCAGCGCCACGATCATGCCTCCCCAGGGTCCGGCCGCACCCACGTCGAACAGGGCGCGGCGTGTGCGTGGCATCCCGTACATACGGATGAAGGCGCCAAAGGTTCCGACCAGGAATGGGGGGCCTGGAATGAAGTAGGGCAGCGTGGTCGGCACGTCGTGCCAGCGGGCCAGGGTATAGTGACCGAACTCGTGGCAGAGAAGGATTGCCAGCAGCGTGAGGGAGAAGGGGAATCCGGCGAGAAAGGCCCAGCCTCCGGCGAAGGGATCCACACCGGCGTTGAACGATCCGGCAATCGTCGTGGTGACGAGCGTTGCACCGAAAAGGAAGAGGTGCATCCGCGGCGAGCGGCGTCCTCCCCAGCGCTCGTCTGCGGGTGGATCGATCTGGATCGCGGAGTCGGCCGCCTCCACGGGCGGAGGAAACGGCGAGGTGGGAGGTTCGTGGGGCTGCATCTGCGATCTCTAGTATACGGCAATTGCCCAGGCCCGACCGACCCCTTTTCTTTGGCCGCCGCGGGTGTGGTCCGCGCGTCTCAGCGCCGCTTTGCGCCCGCGGTCTCGAGTCGCTCGAGGATCGCTCCGGCCAGGAGCGGGAAAAGGAGCTCGTGGTGGCCCGTGATGCGCAGTCCACGCCCGCCCGCCGCGGTGGGCCGGGAGACCACGTTGACCCCCGGTCGGTAGTGGCGCAGGAAATCGAGGTCGACCGTGACCAGCGGCTTCACCTTGTGTCCCAGGTTGCGCGCGAGGTTGAGCGCCTTGACGAAGACCTCGGGCAGGATCACGGCAGACCCCAGGTTCAGGTAGACGCCGCCGCCGAGGCCGGCCACGACCTCGGTGAGCCGATGGAAGTCGCGCAGGCTCGCCTGGCCGATTGCGGCGCCATCGGCACTGGGGTGCATGTGGATGATGTCGGTTCCGATCGCAACGTGGACGGTGACCGGCACTCCCAGGCGGGCACCCGCGGCGACGATACTGAGATGGCGGTGCGGGTAGCGACCGCGGGCGAGGTGCGCGCCGAGAGCCTCTCCGATGCCCTGTTTCGCACGCGCGGCCTTTCGGATGACCCGATTGAGCACGGCGCCGGTTTCGCGAGCCATCCCAAAGCGCCCCTTGTCGAGTCCCGGGCCGACGTCTTCGGAGGTCTTGCCGGCGGCGGCGAGTTCGAAGTCGTGGATGATGCCCGCCCCGTTGAGTGCGACCGAGGTGATCACCCCGCGTTCCATCAGGTCGACGATCATCGGCGACAGACCCACCTTGATGGGATGCGCGCCCATGCCCAGCGCGACGGCCCGACCCTTGCGCCGGGCCGTCGCGATGGCATCGACCGCCAGACGAAGATCGGATCCCGCCAGGATGTCCGGGATGCGATCGAGCCACTGTGCGAAGGTGAGGCCCGGCTCGAGGGCGCGGCCGACCTCGTCTGCGCCCACCTTGCTGGCGCGGCCACCGAGCGGATAGGTGCGCGCACGCCGGACGTCGAGCTTCGGGCGCGGCGGCGGCGGGAGTGGCTTCATGCGCCCCGACCTCCGCCAGGTTCGTCGTGGGGAGCGCCGAAGAGCTGCCGGTCGACGAGTTCGCACAGGACGTGCGCGGCCAGGATGTGACATTCCTGCACCCGGGCGGTTTCCCGGGTGGCGCCGACGTTGAGCAGGAAGTCGACCTGGTCGCGCATGGCGCCGCCGTCACCTCCCGTGAGGCCGACCACGAAGAGGCCGACCTGGCCGCATGCATCGATGGCGCGCAGCACGTTCGGCGAGTTTCCGCTCGTCGAGATCGCAATCGCCACGTCGCCGGCCTGTCCGAGCGCCTCGATCTGCTTGGAGAAGACCTGGTCGAAACCGTAGTCGTTGCCGATCGAAGTCAGGGCGGAGGTGTCGGTGGTGAGCGCCAGTGCAGGCAGCGGTCGGCGTTCGAGAACGAAGCGATTCACGAACTCGGCAGCGATGTGCTGCGCGTCGGCCGCGCTGCCGCCGTTGCCGAAGAGCAGGATCTTGTGCCCCTGGTTGAGCGCATCTGCCATCAGCCGGGCGACCCGAACGAGCGTGGCTTCATGCTCGCGCAAGAACTCTTCCTTGGCGCGGATCGATTCCGCAAAGGAACGGCGAACGACCTCCTCCATCGCGTCCACTTTACGGGCTCCCGGGTTCGACTTCCACCGGGTGACCTCTTCGTGCGCTCTGGGCTACGGCGGGCTCTGCCGCGCGTCCATCGACGCCCCTTCGACGACGTCCCATTGGTAGAGCGCACAGGGCTGGGGTGTCGTCCAGCGCGAGAACGCCGTCCCGTACCCGTGGATCGCGACGGCCATCATCGCGAAGAGCACGACCCATGCAGATGCGGGCGTGCGGCGCCGCAGCCGGCACACGACGTCGGCGCCGAGCAGCGCAAGGGGGGGCAGGAGCTGCAGATCGTAGGTCGCCTTCATGACGTCCCGGCTCGGCCCGCCGAGCCCGACCATCAGGACGAATAGGCTGTGGCCGGCCAACGTCGCGAGAACCAGGGCGGCGAGCAGACCCATGCCGAGGTCGTGGAAGTTGCGGTCGCGCCCCACCGCCGCTCTTGCCAGGCACCCGGTGCCGAAGCACAGCCCTGTGAAGAGCAGCGCGGTTGGCAGGAATGCCAGAAGGTTCGTCCGTCCGAGATAGGCAGACATCTCGGGTCGGTTCGAGGTCGTCCCCCGGGGAATGCCCTGGCGCAGATGATCTTCGAGGGTGCCGCCAACCAGGCAGTAGTGGCCCGGGTCCCGGGGGGCGTGGACGAGGAAGTAATGGAAGAGGTCACCCCACC
>JAPOLW010000334.1 GCA_029976905.1 bacterium
GGCGTTGCAGACAAAGCTGCTTGGCTCGGTCGTGGGCGCGGGGCAGGTCTCGCCGGCGACGCCCGTGCACGTCTTGGCCGGGTCGCAGACATCGCCCGAGCCAGCGTAGCAGACCGCCGTGCTCGCCTGCGTCGTCGCGGCAGGGCAGGCCTCGCCCGCGACGCCCGTGCACTGCTTGGACGGATCGCAGCTGTCGCCCGAGCCGGTGTAACAGGTCACGGTGCTCGACTCGGGCGTGGGCGCCGGGCAGGTCTCGCCCGCGACGCCCGTGCACGTCTTGGCCGGGTCGCAGCTATCCCCCGAGCCCGCGTAGCATTCGACGGTGCTCGCCTGCGTCGTCGGCGCGGGACACGTCTCGCCCGGGACGCCCGTGCATTGCTTGGCCGGGTCGCAGCTATCTCCCGAGCCCGCGTAGCAGACCGCGGTGCTTGCCTGCGTCGTCGGCGCGGGGCACGTCTCGCCGGCGACCCCGGTGCAGTACTTGGTAGGATCGCAGCTATCGGCTGAACCGGTGTAGCAGGCCGTCGAAGTCGGCTCGACGACGTCTGCCGGACAGGCGGCCGACGAGCCGGTGCAGGTTTCGGCCGGGTCGCACAAATCGCCCGAGCCGGCATTGCAGACGGTGGTCGAGGGCTCGAACGCATCCGCCGGGCAGCTGCCGCTGGTGCCGGTGCATTGCTCGGCGATGTCACACGCGCCGGCCGAGGGGCGGCAGGTCTGTGTGGAAGCGACGAAGGTGCAGGACGTCGAGCAGCAGGAGGTGGCCGTGCCATTGGCCGCGCCCTCGTCGCATTGCTCGCCAGTCTCGACCGTTTCGTTGCCGCAGACTCCGGTCGAGAGAACGACGTCGGTGATCGCCTGATCGTCGGTGATGCCACCTGTGCGCCCGCCCCAGGCGATTCGATAGCCGGAGGCCGGATTCCATCCGGGAATCGTCGTCAGGATCGCGAATGCCGCGTTTCCCTGGGCCGAGTCGCTGACCTGCAGCAAGCCGGTGGAATCGACGGCGACCTGGACCTGGTTCCAGGTGCCCCGCAACTGACGCTCTCCCGACTCCGCGATCTGGGAGCCCCCATAGTAGGCTCTGATTCGGTTGCCTCCCTCGAAGGTATCCCAGGAAATGATCAGGCCGTTGCCGCTTCCGAACTCACCGAAGGCTTCTGCGCTGACGTCCGAGAAGTTCACGCTGATCCCGTCTGCTCCCGGAGTGCCATTCCAGATGTATTTCCGGAAGCGGAGGTTGAAGCTGTCGGCCGCCTCCCCTGGATTTTGGTCGTCCAGGATCGCCGAGCCCAGTTGGTCAGTGAAACCATTCCGAGTCAGGCGAGCGTAGAAGTCATCCTGTTGCCCGCTTCCGTAGAACGTCGTGTTTGTAGGAGCGGACCGGTAATACTCGTGGAACGAACCGGACGGAAACGTGACGACGTTGACGTCCTCGATGGTGTGCTCGTCGTAGAGACCGCCGGTCGCCGCCGCCCAGACGACCTGACGCGACGACGATGCCGACCAGGAGCCGATCGTACCCTCGAGTTGCAGGTTGTCGTGCTGCACGAAGACGCGCCCGTCGGGAAGGACGGTGACGCAGAGCGAAACGAAGCTGTTGGTCCGAAGGGTGGTCGCTCCGCTGGCGACGACCTGGGTTCCGTCGTAGAGCACCTCGACGGCGCCGTGGACGTCGCCACCGCCGTTGTCGAATGTGTCGAGGGAGACGGCAAGGCCGGACGTGACGCCCTCCTGCGGGTTGGTGAGGCTCGACGGGTCACCGAAGCTGAAGGAAAAACCGTCCGCGCCGGTGCCCCCGCCGATGAAGATTTGCGTGCATGCTGCGATCGAATCGACGCTCTGGCCTGGATTGAGGTTGTCGAGAACTACGTTGCCACTCTGGCCGTCCCCATTGGTGAGCACGACCTTGGAGCCGCCGCTGGTGGTCCAGAATGCACTCCCCGAGAGGGTGACGGTCGACGGCAGGACGTCCCAATTCTCTGCGAAGTAGCCTGTCGACGTTGCAGCGAGCGCCGGACTGGCGAACAGCGCCAGGGTGGCCGCGACGACGAGCATGCGGTTGCGTATGCGCGAGGCGCGACGAAAGCCGTGGGCGGATGTGCAGGATCCAACGTGGGAACTCGAAGACATGGGCTCTCTCCAACGGTTTGTGGCTTGAAAGCGTCGCGAACCGCCTTGCGGATGGACGATGTCAGCTATTTCGGGGCCTTTCGGGATTAGTACAACTGCACGAGGATGGTCAATGGTCCGATAGAAAAAGCGTTGCATCCGGAGCTCTTCCTGTCCGCGGGCCCGCGGTACGCCAACGGTTGGATTCGAGCGATTCTGCCTTGCCCGGTCCTGGGCTCTATGACACTCCCTAAAGCGTCCCGTGGTCGGGCTTCAGGCAGTCGAGGGAGGGTCCTGATGGGTTTTGGCGACATTGCTCAGAAGAGGGGCGCATACGCGGTGCGCGCCGCTCTCGTTCTCGTCCTCTCGTCCTCTTGCCTCGATGCTTCGAGCGCCCTGGCCGAGAGCTGTAAGCCGACATGCAAGGGGAAGTCGGGCGCATGCATCGGCGGCGCGAAGAGCCTCCGGCAGGTCGAGCGGATCGACTGTCTCGCGGAGGGCGAAGACTGCAGGGAGTCCTGCCTCGTCGACGACGAGCCGTGCCGACGTCTGTGCACGAGCGAGTCGTACCGCTGCGAGTTGGGGGCACTTTGGAAGTACGAAGACTCGCGGGATCTATGCAAGAGCGAGAGCGTCGCCTGCACGCAGGAGTGCGCGCCGGTCGGCGCCGACTGTGGCCGCGCCTGCAAAAAAAGCCAACGATCCTGCACCCAGAACGCAAAATCGACGGCACGAACCTGCAAGCGCGAAAGCTGCCGGGCCGCCGAGAGTCGATCCGCGTGCATCAGGGCCTGTAATCGCGAATTCCATGCGGCAGCGACGGGTTGTGCGACCGCTGGTGAGGGTTGCTTCGAGTCCTGTCTCGCGGGCGCGCCCGCGCCGACGCCGACGCCCCGCCCCCCGAGTGCGACTCCAACCCCGGGTCAGCCCCCGCCTTCGTCGGCGGTCTGTGACCCATTCGAGCCGCTACCCTCGAGTACGCTGTCGCCGCCCCTGGCCGATCGCAGCCCCTCTTGTTGCACGCTCCAGCTCGGCCTGGTGCCCGGGACCGACTTCATGCTCGGGGCGCACGCGCTCGAACTCGGCAACCCGGCCTTCAGCATGGCGATCCCACGGGGCGCGAACGCCCGGACCGATCTGCTCGTCGCGGGGCCGTCTCACCACGAGCACACCTTTCTCGGTATCCAGCCCCAGCCCGATCCCGATGGCACGTTCTACGCGGGCTCGGGCCACCTTTGCCAGGGGTGGAGCCTGCCGGGGGCGGAGAGCATGCCGGCCCACATCGACGCGAACAATGGGCATACGCCCCTCATCTGGTGGCCGACCGTCTATGATCGCCGCACCGGCACGCCGCTTCGTTTCAGCGGCCAGAGAACGTCGGTCTACTACGTCGGCCACGCGAGCCTGGGCCATGACATGGATCGCCGCTTTCATCTTCTTCCCAACGGCGCCGGCTACGTCAGCCAGGTTCACCGCTTCACCGAGTCCAATGGCCGGGCCCGCCTGCATTTCCGCGGTCCGACCGCCTTCCATCGGGACATCACGATCGGTCGCATCGACGACCCGCAGCAGAACGATCCCTTCCTTTGGTTTCCTGGGGACGGGCCGATTCCGCCAGAGTCGGAGGGTTGGTTCCAGACGCCGCAATTGCAGGTCTATCTCATCTTCGCGGACCTGGGGACCGGAGATGAGCTTCGCAGCATCGCCTCCTTCGGCGGGCCCGACACGAGCGTCGCTCCCCACCTCGACTACGTGAGTGCGGCAAGCCCCATCCCCAATGGGTCGAACCTGGGGCAGTTCCACATCGACGTCACGCTCAATGATCCGGGTGGCGGAAACAACAAAGTGGCCAACGCGATCTATCGAGACTGAGCCTTTCGCTGCTCTCCCATCTGACAACGCGCATCGCCTTCGGGATGCCGCGCCCAGGCAATGTCCGGATCGATGCGGAAGCCAGCCGAAAGATCCCCCTCGCGGCGCAGGCGCAATGCCTGGTTGGGGATCGGAGTGCAGAGCAGGGGTGACGTCCAGCACGAGCAGCCCTGCTCGGGCACGAACACCTCGAGTCCGGTGGCGAGCTCGATCTCCTTGAGAGCGACCCGCGGTGTTCCAACGAAGTTCTTGTAGAGACGCCACTGGGCGCGCGCGGGCAGGAAGGTTGCGACGCAGCCGGCTACCACGGCGAGTGCGAGTAGGGTTCGGGGCAGCATCCGGCCGACGTCATAGACCGATGGTCCCAGAGCGAGCAGCGTCGTCTGCACGGCGAGAAGCCAGAAGATGGCGCCGAAGTAGCGTGCCATGGGCGCGGTGGCGAAGCAGAACGCAAACGAGACGAGTGTCGGCAGCAGGATCAGCATCGAGACCCGACCGCGCAGGGGTCGGTGCCGAACCAGGTCGACGAGCACTCGCACGATACCGAGCCCGGCTGCGATCAGTGCGACGGAAAGCGGCCAGACCGCGTCGCGATGTCCCCAACCGAGGGAGTTCAGGCGTTGCATGGCCCAGCTGGGGTCGCGCAGGAGGAAGGCGTAGTCGAGTTGCATGACCTGCCGCGACCAGGTGTCCCAGTCCACCTGCACCTGCCAGTCGACGGGCACCGCGCCGAACGAACTCGGGTAGAAGGGGAAGCCCGTCGAGATGACGCTATGGGCGACCCACGGCGACACGTAGATGATGACCCCGGCGCCGATGGCGAGCAAGCGCGCCAGATCGAGGAGGCGGTCGTTGGGCCTTCTTACAAGCCAGGCGAGGCCGACGAGCACACCGGTCGCTGCACCGAGTGCGCCGAAGGATTGTTTGGTGGTCACTCCACCGGCGGCGAGCAGTGCAATCACCACCACCTCGAACACCCCGGGGCTGTGGTCGGCGTCGGGTT
>JAPOLW010000335.1 GCA_029976905.1 bacterium
CCGAAGCAGGCTCGACCCGCCCGGACCCGGCGTCGCAACGGGCGCATAAAGGGCCGGCAGACCGTAGACGAAGGCGAAGGTGGCATCGGCCGCGCGCGTCTCCAGGTACGGACCGATGGCGCCCGTCTCGATCGAGGGCGCGCGTCCCGCCGCTGCATCCAGGGCTGCGCGCACGGCCTCCTCCGAGCCCGAGACGAGGCCGTCGTCGCCAGGCCGGGCGACCCACAGAGCGTCGCCGTCGGGTGCTTCGGCGAGCGCACGAGCCTCGTGCGACACGAAGAGCGGGTGGCCGCCGTGGTCCCCGGCGGGCGCGAACGCCCCCGTGTCGATCTGCGCGGCGGCCGCGCCGCGGGCGACGAGCAGGAAACCGCGCTCCGCCGGCCGCAGATGGGCGAGCAACACGACCCCATCGAGGAGCCGCGGCCCAAGCGCGGCGGCCCACCGCCCGATCCTCTGGAGCGGGGCGACGAGAGCCGGTTCGGTTCCCCGGCCTGCGAGAAGGTCGCCGACCACGGCGGCGGCATCGCCCGCGAGCAGCGCGCCGCAATCGACCCGCAACACGCCGCGGGTGTCGGCGGGCAGGACCCGCCACTCCCGGGAGGCCATTTGCGCTCCCTAGCCCCTTCCCGCCCGGTGCGCCATGGCGCGAGAGCCCGCGCGGAAACCGGAGGCCGGCTGCGAACGAAGACGAACGGGCGGACGACCGCGCGACTCGCACACACCCCGCGCGCAGTCGCCCGCGCGCCGCCTCTTCGTCAGAGCGCCTTCCAGATGGTGCTCGCGCTCATGCCGATGAGGCAGAGCACGCTCACGCCCCAACAGATCGCCCGCGCCGGCTGCATGCTGCGCATGTAGACGACGGTGTGGAGGACGCGCGCGATCGTGAACGTCCACAGATAGGCTGCGGCTCCGAAGGCAGACGCGCCCAGCAGCACGTACACCAGACCGATGGCGAAGAAGAGCGGGATGTTCTCGAGATCGTTGCGCTGGATGCGAAGCGCGCGGGCGACCTCGGGCTGCTCGATCTCGGCCGCGGTAACTCCGGGCCCGCCGACCACCGCGGCATCCTCCGGGTTCACGTACCCCTTCACGTTCGAGCGCTGCGTGGCCGTATAGACGGCCGACGCAATCATCTTGAGCACCAGGATCGCCACACAGATCGCATATGTTTGAAACGCCGGATTCTCGCCAAAGGACTCCATCGCTCGCTTCTCCTCGTTCGGTCGACAGGTTGAGACTCCTGCATTCCAGCGATCGAGGCCAAATGCCAGCCCGGGGGCTGGAGCCGTCGCCGGGAGAGGCGGGACCCGGATGACCGAAGGCGGCGGCCCGGCAACGCCGCACGTTCCGATAGGACCCGGGGTGCTCGCCGCACCTCCCGGCCTTCCCAACCGCAGCCGGGCGACCCGGCGATCCGGGGCCCCTGGCGGCGCGACCCGGGGCCCAGGGTGCGCGCCCGCAGCGGCCCGTCAATCCGCGGCGCGCTGGCCCGCGGCCTCGGCGCCGCGACCGGCCGCTTCGACTCCCTTGCCGACTCCCGTCTGGAGGTCCCGGGCGCCCTCGGAGACGTTGCGGCGTGCATCCGCCTCGGATTGGACGACGTCGGTCTCCGCTGCCTTGCGGGCGAGCTCCGCATCGACGAACTCGTTGGCGCGATTGGCGCGCTCTTGCGACATCGCCTGCGCTTCTCCGACCCGCGCTCTCTTCAACTCCATGTCGAGGGCGAACTCCTCGTCTTCCCTCGACTGGACCCGGGCCTTGTCGCGTAGACGCTCGTCGCTCTCGGCCCGGGCACGTTCCTCTTCGGCCCGCCGTGCCTCGGCGGCCTGCGCTTGACGGCGCTGCCGTTCGCGGTTTTCGCGCGCCGCCCGGGCACGCGCCTCCTCGTCCTGGACCGCGTAGAATTCGTCCTGGGCCGACTTCAGACGATTCAGTTGGTCGTCGTCGCTCTGGGCAAAGCCCACCCCACAGAGGGTCATCACGAGGAACAAGGACGAAAGCCTTCGCATCGGTATCCCTCTACTTCTTCTCGGGGCAGACCGCGTTGGGTTGGACCCGGGTCTCGGTTTGCGAGGTCGACACCATGAGAGCGGTGCCCACCTTGAACTCGCACGGGCTCCCCACCTGGGACGATGTGAGGATGCGCCCGCCGGAGCCGTATCGATAGCCCAACGTCACCCCATCGACGAGTACCTCGTCGGCCACCATCGACCCACCGGCCGCGCCGACGGTGCCACCGGCCACCGTAGTGCCCAGGGTCTGCCAGCCGCCGAGGCCCGTCAGACCACCCGCCAATCCTCCGGCAATGGCCCCCAGGGTCGCTGCGCCGACCCGGACCCGGCGCTTCTGCTCCGAGTTGTCGACCACCACCCGCGCCGGCATGACCGACAGGATCTCGATCATGGTCGCCTCTTGCTGCTGATTGACCTGCGACGCCGAGTAGACGTCGGCACGATACCGATCTCCGGTCGCCGCACAGCCCACGGCACCCAGGAGGACGCAGGCGCCAGCCAACGACCGGAAACGGCAGAGCGGGCGTTTCATCGGCAAAGAAAGAATCGATCCTTGCATGGGGCTCCTCGTCTCGGTGACAGTGTACACCAACCTCTAGAAGCTACGGAAATGCGTCAAGTCCTCGATCGTGGCCCGTGACGCCGCACGAGCGACAAAGGGGCGCGCCGTGCCCCCCCCCGGCCGGCAGGGCCAGATGGGCGTGGGGCAAATGACCGCGGGCTTTCGAAGACGGCGCCGTTGGGCCCGCGCGAGCGCGCGGCGGCGCCGCGGCCTCGGGACCGGCCTTTTGGTCCGGGCGACCGGCGCACGACCGCCGGCGAAGCGCGCGCCCGTGAAACCGCCTTCGACCTCAGTCATCGCCGCCATCGATGCGGATCGGCGTGCCCACCGGAGCTTCGGCCAGCTCGGCGGCGTAGCGATCGTCGACCTCGAGGTACATCGCGGTCTCCCCGGGACGAGCCAGCACCAATTCGCCGTCAGCGCCGAAAGTAATGGGCACCCTCATCGCTGCGTCCCGGGCCCGGCGCCCCCGTCGATACGCCGCCCGCCGCTCGATCTCCCTCCCATGAACACCTTCCCTTCTCGACTGTCCGCGATTGCCCCGCTGGCGGGTCGGGCCGTCATTGGGGAGAGTAGCGCGCGCCCCGGTCAACAGTTGTCGTCGCCGGGCCGGCATCCGAGCGAACTCGGATCGCGCCCGGGGGAACTCGAGGAGCCGCATCACGATCTATCAACCCATCGCGACCATGAAGGTTTCCCGCCCCTCGCAAGAATACCCTGGGATCGATTATCTTCTTGACATTTCGGCGGTCGGAAGGTTCTGCTCTAAGGTCTCGAAGTTGTCTTCCGAGACGGCGCCGATTTGACCCACGGCTTGCGGGCGCCGCCCAAAATCCAGCTAAAGAGTGCCCCGGAATCATTTCCGGATCCTGTTCCCGAAACCGCCCTGGCTCTGCGGTGTTCTCCCCAGGACGGGTCATCCGTCGAAGGCTCGTTTCGCGCGCCACGGATTCCCGACCGAAGCATCCCCAATCGCAGCGTTTCGTTCACCGGCCCGCCCGGCGTGCGCATGGTGCACCCGTCGAGCGGCGCCCCGACCCGGAGGAGGAACTATTTGAACAAAACCGATCTGCCGCCCGACCACAGCCCCAGCCCGCGCGAAGAATGCCTCGTCGTCGAACTCGATGAGCGAGACATCGCCACCGAGGCCATCGACGAAGCCCACGCCCTCGGCTTTCGCCCCGCCCTGGTCGCTTTCCTGAACGAGGACGGCGACACCCGCCTCTTCACCATCGGAGTCGAGCACCGCTCCTTCCTCGAGCACCTCGCCGAGGAATTCGGCCCCCGACGCTCCCTCGCCGAGCACGCCTTCGGCTGCCCGGACCCTGGGTTGGGGAACTGAACCCGCGGGGGGCGACCGACGCGGACCGGTCGCCCCCCGGCACCACGACCCCACCCAGGCGCCCCCCGGCACCACAATCCCACCCAGGCGCGCAGATCGCCCCTGTGCGCGAATCGATGAATCGAGGAGAGAAGAGATGAACCACGTTCCCATAGACCGTTCCTACTGGGTCGAGCCCGGCCTGCTGCTGGCCGGGGCGTTTCCCGGGAGCCCCGACGAAAACGAGACCGATCGACGCATCGGCGCGTTCCTGGACGCCGGAATCCGAACCTTCGTGAACCTCATGTTCCCCGACGAGGTCGATCACGACGGCAATCTCTTTCGCCCCTACGCGCCCGTCGTGGAGGCCAAAGCGCGCGTCGCCGGCTTCGAAGCGCGATGCCTGCGCTTTCCGATCCGCGACATGTCGACTCCCCGCCACGAGACCATGGATGAAATCCTGGCGGCTGTGCACGACTCCCACGCGAGCGGCGCGCCCGCCTACGTGCACTGCTGGGGCGGCAAGGGGCGCACCGGGCAGGTGGTCGGCGTGCATCTGATCGCTCAGGGTCGCGCGACCGCGCAGAACTTCGTCGAACGCATCGCCGAACTCCGCCGAAACGACCCGGGCGGGGGCTTCTCCCCGGAGACCCCCGCGCAGATCGGATTCGTCCGCTGCTACACCCGCGAGCGTGGCCTCGAGGTACGCCCGTGAGAGCCGCACCTGAATCTCTGTGGGCCGCCTTCCGAGCCACGACCTTCACGGCAAACGCGGGAGAACGTCGGGTAGCGATTCAGGTCGACACACCGGAATCCGCGGAACTTCGCGCGACACTCGACGAAGTGGGCGCACAGGAGTGGGCGTATGTCACCGCCTGGAATGCCCTGGGGACGATCCACACACACGAGGAAAACGAGGCCGCGAACGAGCACCTACGCCAGGAAATCGAAACGCGCGGCCACCTCGTTTTCGAAGGAGAGGGGGTGCCCAGAGCTCCGAGCGATCATGAGCCGGAAGCGAGCTTTCTCGTGCTTGGCATCTCGCGCAACGATGCCATCGAACTCGGGCGCCAGTTCGACCAGGCGGCGA
>JAPOLW010000336.1 GCA_029976905.1 bacterium
GCAGGAGCGCCAGGAGGGAGAGAAAGCCGAAGAAGAGACCAGCGCCGTCGGTGCGCGCGGTGATGACGTGCTCCAGGGTGAGGGGCGTCAGATAGGACAGCCATCCGCCGACGAGACCGACGGGAGCGCCGAAGGCCGTATCGCCGACGCGGACGACCAGCCAGAGGCTCGCCAGGGCAAAGACGACCGACACCAGTCGGCCGACGAGGATGCTTCGCCCGGGTGCCGCCTCGATGGCCAGCAACAGATCGGGGTTCACGCCGACCCAGGGACCGCCGTCGAGCGCCCCCGCCACGTGCAGGCCCGCGGCGAACGGGTAGATGAAGGTGGAGCCGGGGTGGCCGAACCAGTGCGGGTTGGGGTCGCCGCTCGTCGCGATCTGGACGGCGATCAAGAGGAAGTCGACTTCGTCACTGCCGGGGGCGTGGGGTAGATCGCGCCGGATGGCACCGAAGTAGGTGGCCGAGGCGAGCCCCAGGAGTACGACCAGCAGGACGCGACGGACGGTCACCGATACCGACGTGGACGCTGCCGCGGAGGGGGTGTCCATCACCAGAAGATCCCGGAGCGACGGCGAAGGCCATCGGCGATCATCGCACGTAGACGCTCCTTGACGCGCTCGACGCGGGCGGCGACGACGCGGTCCTCGTCATGCGGTCTGCCCGAGAACCACATGGGCTCGCCGAATTCGATGTGGTAGCGCACCGGCAGCGGGACGGGCGTCAGGACCAGGGGAAACGCCGGCATGCCGAGTAGCCGCGCGAGTGGTTGGAAATTGCCGAGGGACGGGGCCTGTTCCTCGGAACCGACGACGGCGACCGGCACGATGGGTCTCCCGGTCTGAAGGGCGAGGCGCAGGAATCCGAGCCCGAATTCCTGCAGGACGTACCTCTGGGAAAACGGCTTGTTCATGCCCCGCACGCCTTCGGGGAAGGCGATGACGGCTTCGCCGTGCGCGAGGAGGTCGAGGCAGTTCCGGGGGGTCCCCACGACACTGCCCATGCGCACCATCGCAACGTTCAGGAAGGGAACGCGCGGCAACCAATACTCCCCCATGGCGCGGACGATACGCGGTGGTTCGGCTTCGAGCATCGCGGCGGTTGCGATCATCGCGGCGTCCAGGGCAATCTGGCCGGCGTGGTTTCCAATGAGCAGCATGCCGCCCGGCGGTAGATTTTCGATGCCGCGGGTCTCGACCCGGAAGTAGTAGCGATACAGGAGGGTGAGGAAGACCAGGCTGCGCAAGGCGGTCTGCGGGTGGAAACCCCAGGGGTCGTACCCGAAGGAGTTCAGATCCAGAGGTGTTCGTGCGAGCCGCTCGCGCAGCTCGTCCTCGATCCGGCCGAGCAGAGAGGGCGTCGGGATCCCAGGGAGGGCGTCACGGAGAGCGGCCACGGGGTTCCACCCGGTGTCGGGAGGATCGCTCTCGATCGCGGGCTGGTCCGGGGCGGAGGAACTCTCGTGCGTCTCGCCGAGCGCGACCGCACGTTCTCTCGGATTCGGGTCCATCGTGCGCGCGCTCGATGCTCTCTCAGCGGCGCGTCCGTTGCAAATCGCCGCCGATTCCGATCGGGGCGGGCGGGTGGGCTTGCAACGCGGGCCGGGGCGATGAACTACAGATGGGGTGGATGCCGCGAGGTCATCTCGCCGTGGTCGCCTGCGGCCGTTCCTGCTCGCGCTCGCCGGGGTGGTGCTCCTGATCGGCCTGTACCGTCTGGTGCCGGTCGGGGCCTGGCTGGAGAGCTTTCAGGCGTGGGTGCGCGATTTCGGGCCGACGGGTTGGGTGCTCTATGCGTTGGTCTACGCCGCCTGCGTGGTCCTCTTCGTACCGGCCTCGGTCCTCACCCTGGGCGCGGGCGCCCTCTACGGTCTCTGGATCGGCGTGCCGGTGGTGCTGGCGGGCGCCTCCCTGGGCGCGACGCTCTCTTTTGCGCTCGCGCGGACTCTGCTGCGGGCCCGCGTCGAGGGCATGACGGAAGGGAACCCGAAGATTCGTGCCCTCGACCGCGCCATCGCGGCCGAGGGCGCCAAGATCGTCTTTCTCGTTCGTCTCGCGCCGATCTTTCCGTTCACCTACATCAATTACGCCTTTGGGCTCACGGGCGTCGGGGGGCCCGGGTACGTGCTGGCGACGGTGGTCGGCATGATCCCGGGGACCTTCGCCTACGTCTACCTCGGCGCGGCGGCGGGGGCCGCGGCCACCGGGAGCGCCGACTCGGCGAGTGTCTGGGTCCAGGGATTGGGCGCGGTCGCCGCGGTCGCCGTGACGGTCTTCGTCGCCCGTCTCGCGACCCGGGCGATTCGAGAGGCCGGGGTCGACCAGTGAGGTGGAGCGTTGAAGCTCCTTCTCTCGCAATGGTAGGGGGTCCGGATGGTCAAAGCCTACGCAATTACCGCTGATGCCGTTGCCGCCGAGCGCGCCCGTGTGAACGACGATCTCGACAAGGTCGATATCGCCCGGGTCGTCAGGCTCGACACGGTCGAACTTCCCGAAGTCGGTCCTACCGACGTTCATCTTCGCATCCTGGCCGTCTCGGCCGAGCACAACCTCGCGCACGCCGCCCTCGCCGATACGGTGAACATCGCCGAGCTGCGCGGCGGGAAGATCTTTCCGGGGAATTCGGCCGTCGGTGAGGTCGTCGCCGTCGGGCGGGAGGTCACACGCTTCAAGCCCGGCGACATCGCGCTCACGCATTGCAACGGAGAGCCCGATCGCTTCGGGTACCCGCTCAAGATCTGGGCGTACGATCAGCCCGAATCCATTGGTTGGTATGGAGAGGAAGCGGTCGTCGGCGAGTGGCAGCTGATCCCGGCGCCGATGGACTGCGGCTTGAACTTCTGGGAGATCGCGGCCCTGCCCCTGCGCGCACCGACGGCGTACCACCTCTGGCGGCGGGCCCTGGGGATCTACCGCGTGAAGGTCTCGCGCGAGCACCAGGCGGAACTCAACGTCCTCGGTTTCGGGGGCGGTGTCTCCGAACTCTTCCTCATGCTCGCCAAGCACGAAGGGCACAATGCGTTCTTCTGCTCGGGCAGCCCCGAGCGGCGCGAGGCTCTCGAGAAGCTCGGGATCACGCCGATCGATCAAAAGGCCTTCAATCGGTTCGCCGACCGGGGCGACATCAAGGCCTTCAATGGCGAGGCGAAGAAACTGACAGGCGGCGTCGGGATGCACATCGTCTGCGACATGCTGCGGGGGCCCGTCTTCCCCGCGGGGATCGCGTGTTCCGCCCGGCAGGGCGTGAACGTCAGCGCCGGATGGCAGCTATCGAAGGCCATCAACTACGATTCCGCCGGCATGTCGGTGAAGCAGTTGACGCTCGACCATACGCACTACGACACCCTGGTCGGCTGCGCGGCGGCGACCGAGCTCTACGGCAAGGTCTTCAAGCCTACGATCCACCGGGAGATCTACGCCTTCGAAGATCTGCCGCGCGCCATCCACGAGATGCATGCGAATACCCAGACGGGCATTCCGATCATCCAGGTCGCGTCGTCGCTCCCGGCATCGGTCGCGGCCATCGCACCCTGATCATCCCCTGCGGCGCGTCTGGCGCGCGTCGCCTTCTTTCAGTTCGACTCCAGGCGGGCCCGTAGGGCCCGCTTGTCGATCTTGAACATGGCCGTGGTCGGCAAATCGTCGACCAACGTGATCCCGTCGGGCCGCTTGAAGCTCGCCAGCTCGGCGCCGACCCAGGCGCGTAGTTCGGCGAGGGTGGGCGGGTCTACCGGATCCTGCGGCACGATGAAGGCCCACCCCACTTCCCCGAGGACGTCGTCGCTCCGCCCGAGTACGGCGGCCCGGGCCACCTTCTCGTGGCGGCCCAGACGGCTTTCGACCTCCACCGGGTAGACGTTGAAACCGCCGCGGATGTACATCTCGCTCTCGCGGCCGTGGAGGCGAAGGTAGCCCTGCGCGTCGAGCGAGCCGATGTCGCCGGTGTGGATGCGGCCTTCTTCGTCGATCGTCTTCGCGGTGGCCTCCTCGTTCTTCCAGTAGCCGCGCATCGTCGCAGGCGAGCGCACGACGACCTGACCCGGCTCGCCGACGGGAGCTGGCCGTCCGTTCTCGTCGAGGATGGCGAGTTCGACTCCGGGTGTCGGTTGGCCGACGGTGGTGGCCAGGATCTCGGGGGGGTCGTCGGGCAGCGACGCCGTGCCGATCCCCATTTCGGTCGATGAATAGCGCACGCTCACGCGGGCGCCGAACGCCTCCTGGACCCGGCGGATGAAGGCAGGGGTCGAGGGCGCCCCACCGAGGAGGACCGTGGTCACCGAAGAGAGATCGCGCCCGGGACGATCGGGATGATCGAGCAACATCACGACCTGCGTCGGGAAGCCCCCGATGTCGGTGAGGCGCTCACGCTCGATGGTCTCCAGAACCGCGGCGGGCTCGAAGCTCTCGTGGATCAGGGTGCACGTCTGATGAGCGATGGCGATCGCAGCGCGAGCCATGAAGCCGACGTGCGCGAACGAAATTCCGGTGACGAGGTGCACCGGAGGGGGGTGTCCCGTCGGGTAGCGCCGCGTTTCGATCTCGGCGAGTGCCATCAGGTTTTCGTGCCGGTACCAGGCGCCCTTGGGGGTCCCGGTCGTGCCGCTGGTGAAAATGATCGTCGCCGGGTCCGGAGGGCGGGCGGCGCTCTCGCCGAAGGGTTCGGTATCTCCGGCCAGCGCCTCCACCGCGGCCGAGGTGTCCCGTCGGAGATCTTCCTCGTCGACCCACAGGGTGTCGCGCAGGGCGGGCAGTCCTGCGGCGAGGGCTTCGATGGTGCCGACGAAATCCTCCCCATAGGAACTCTCCACGCCGAGGAGGAGACGGGCTCCGGAGCACGCCAGGATGTGTTCGATCTCGGTCCGGCGGTAGCGAAGGTTGATGCCGGTGGTGATGGCGCCCAGGCGCGACGCGGCGAGGTAGGCGATCTGGTATAGGGGGGTGGTTGGAAGCAGCAGGGCGACGACGTCACCCC
>JAPOLW010000337.1 GCA_029976905.1 bacterium
TCTTCGATCAGGCGGCGTGGCCCGAAGCTCTTCTGGACGTTGTCGAGTTGGATCATCCGCGACCCCCAGGATAGCACCGTCGGCTTGACGCCTGCATCGCGACGCCCCACTCTTGCGCATGCGCAAGCTCGTCTTCCTCTGTCGCCGCCGGCCCGACATCACCCACGAGGACTACGCCCACAAGGTGCTCCAGGGACACGTGCCCCTCGCCCTACGTCATCACCCGACCATGCAACGTTACGTGGTGAACATCGTTTCGCGGCCGCACCTCCGTGGCTCACCGGAGATCGACTCGGTTGCCGAACTCTCGTTCGAGACGATGCAGGACTATCGAGAGAGGCTCTACGACTCTCCCCGCGGAGAGGAGGTCATCCACCGGGACGTGCAGGGCTTCATGGGTGGAGCCGATGCCTACGAATGCACCGAGTTCGTCCATCGACGGTCGCCGGAGCGCCGCACCGGCTCGCCGACGCCGGGCGTGAAGCTCATCTCGGGCATCCGGCGCCCCGACGGTCTGTCGCACGAGGCCTTCGTCGAGCACTGGCTCGAGCGTCACGTCCCTCTGGCCCTCGAGCACCATCCGGCGCTGCTCCACTACGTCACCAACGTCGTGGAGCAGCGACTCTCCGAAACCGGTGTTGGCTTCGATGGGATCGCCGAACTCGGCTTTGCGAGCGAGGAAGACCTTCGTGACCGGATGTACGGTTCTGCGGAGGGTCAGCGGCTCGTCGAGGCGGACATCCCCCGCTTCATCGGAAGCATGCAGGCGTGGCTGGCCGCGGAGTATCCGCAGAAATAGGCCGGGCTCGCCCAAGAAATAGGCCGGGCTCGCCTACGCGAGATCGAAGCCGAGCAGGGCCTGCAGCTCGGAGAGGGCAGCCCCGGGCTCGTCGACCTTGATCGTCGCCATACCGAGGGCCCGAGCCGTCTTCAGATTCCGCCCGATGTCGTCCAGGAAGATCGACTCTCCGGGTTCCACCGAGAGCCGTTCGCAGGCGATCTGGTAGATCCGCGGATCCGGCTTGCGGACGCCCTCGACGGCGGATTCGACGTAGACGTCGAAATGATCCGAGAGGACATTCCAGGCAGCGTCGTCGCTCTTCCAGTTGTTGGTCAGGGCGGCCGTCGACAGACCGCGGGACCGGATCCGGCCGATGGCATCGAGCATCTGGGGGCGGGGACCGGTCGAGGCGCCGATGCGCGTCATCATTTCGCGGGCGGAAAAGACGGGCCCCGCTTCGGCACAGTCGCGGTCGAAGGCCGTAAAGAACTCTTCGAGTTCGAGTTCCCCGCGCTCGAGACGGGACCAGGCTCCCTGCGGCCCGGTGGAGACGACCACGCCGTTGACGAAACCCTCCGGAATTCCCTTCTCTCGCTCGTAGTCGCGGATGACGTGCAGTGGAGAACTCAGCACGACTCCGCCCAGATCGAAGATCACCGCACGATACGCCATGACGGGGATCCCTAGCACAGGCGCCCCGCGATTCTCGTGGTCCCGCCGGGGCCTTCGCGTGGATGGGGTGGATTTCCCACCGTACGGTGGCGCTGGCGGCCCGAAGCGGCTCGTGCAAAGTTCCTGCGTGCATCGTCACGGCGTTCTGGAGCTCCTCGATCGCTACGTCGCTCGGTACCCGACGGAGCTGGTCGTCGTGGATCACATCCGCCAGTTCGTTCGACAGCACCCCGATTGTTTCGAGCGGAGTTGCCGCGAAGGCCACATCACCGGCTCGGCGTGGGTGGTTTCGTCCGACCATCGACAGGTTCTTCTCATGCATCACGTCAAGCTCGAGCGATGGCTCCAACTTGGTGGCCATGCCGACGGCGAAACGAATCCCTTCGCCGTGGCTCTGCGCGAGGCCCGGGAGGAATCCGGGATGTCGACGTTCCGGGAGCCCTCGGGGGAGGTCGCGCCCTTGCCGCTCGATCTCGACGTGCACCGCATCCCTGCGCGCGGTTCCGAAGACGCCCATCTCCATTTCGACCTTCGCTACCTTCTCGTTGCGGGGCGCGGTCAGCATCCAATCCGCAACGAGGAGGCCCATGCGCTTGCCTGGGTGGCGCAGGAAGAGATCCCGGCACGCTCGGACGAAGAAAGTCTTTTGCGAATGTGGCGCAAGGCTCCCGAGCGTCTTGCGTCGTCGGGCGTCGCGCAGGCGCGTTGACGATTGGGGAGGACGAGCTTTTGGTGCGCGCCCCAGCGGGCGCGCACCGAATGCCTATGGCGCCCCCGTACGGGCCTGCGTCACGCAAAAAAATGAGTTGACCTTCGCGCGTCCGCGCCCGTACCTTCGACGATGGCCCGCCTTGACGAGGGTGTCCTTCCCCTCGTTCTTCGCGCCGCGCACCGCGGCCAGATGTTCCGGCCGTGTCTCCGAGGAGGTCTTTGTATGTTCCGTTCCCCGCGTACCTTGCAGATCGTCGGTATGGTTTCCCTGAGCCTGGTTGTCGCCGATGCCGCGCGCGCCTTTGTCCCGGTCGCAACCGCGCATCGGGTCACGAATACGAAGAATGGTCGGAACGAGCAGCCCACACTCGACCGACGCGGTTACAACGTCGTCTTCGTGTCGAACTCCGATCACCTGGCCGGAGTTGCGGTGCCGGCCTCCGGGGCATTCGATTTCGACGCGACGGGCAATGGCTTCAGCAGCGGCACGGTGGCCGGGCCGAGCTGTCCGAATTGCAGCGCGGCCGACGATAGTGCGGGCAATCTTTACCTCTGGCGCCGCCGGAGGAAGGGTGGTCAGCCGGCGAATTCGATGCGCCAGCTCACGTTCGCGACCAGCGGCGGATTCGACGCGAACGAGCACCCGGACATGGATTCACGCGGCCGCTGGGTGACGTGGAATTCGGATCGCGATCTCGTCGGTGAGAACGCCGATGGGAATAGCGAGATCTTTCTGATGGACCTCGATGAGGACGTGATCCTGCAGATCACCCGGACCGAGGGGGGGACGGGCAATGCCAATCGCACGGCCACGGTCAGCGACCGCGGCGCGATCATTGCCTTCGATTCGACCCGGGATTTCTCCGCGTCGGCCCGGTGCCGGCGTCCGGACGGGGTCACACCTTGCGGGAACGGAGACGGGAATTCGGAGGTGATGTACTACGAGCGGGCCACCGGACAGTTTACGCAGGTGACCGCCACGACCGGAGACGCGGGAGACGCTCAGGCCAATCCGCGGGTCAGCGCCGACGGAAACTTCATCGTCTTTCAGTCCACGCGGGATTTCTCAGGGGCGCTTGGCGGAGGGATCACCTGCACGGGGCTCGGCGGGAATGGTCCGTGCGGCAATGACGGGAACGGTGAGATCATGCTCTACGACATCGGCCAGCGGCACCTGGTCCAGGTCACGGACACCGTTCATCAGATGTACTGCAATGCCCGCACGTCCAATCAAAGGCCCGAGGTCGCTCGAAAGGCGCGGCTGATCGTCTTCCAGTCGGAATGTGAACGTCAGCTCAATCCCGAGGGCTGCGGCTCCTGCGGCGGGAACGACGAAGTCTTCCTGGCGGATCTCAAGAGGGGCACCGTGACGCAGGTCACGATCTCCGGCGGCGGGTGGAACCGCGTGCCTCGTATTGCCGATGCTGGCAACTACGTCGTCTTCGACTCGAATCGCAGCTATCTCGGCCTCAATGAGGCGCACAACGATACGCTCTACGTCCTCAGGCGTGGGAGCACGCGGAGACGTGGTGGACTCACGGCCCTCCTGCAGGTGGAGGAGGACACCGCGCTCAAGGACGCGGGGATCCAGCAAAACCCGAAGACGCAGGTGACCCGGATCTCCTTCGCCGGGGGATTTCCCGCGAGCGAGAGGATCGGGTTCAGTGGGAATGGTCGCATGGTCGGCTTCGAGAGTTCGAAGAACGTCGGGAATCAGGAGGTCTGGTTGGTCGACCGCAACCTCTGTACCCACGGCGGCGCGGATTGTCCCTGAGGCGGCGCGGGGCGCTCGACCTCCGGGAGAACGCTCGTTCCCGGCGGTCGATCTGCTAGCGTACGTGCGGGCCCGTCCGGTCGGCGGCGTCCACGCAGATGACGACCACGACGAGCAAATCGGCGCCGCTCCCGGTCGGGCTCATCGGGTTGGGGAAGCACGGCTCGCGGTATTTTACGCACATCGCCCGGGACGTCCCGGGTCTTCGCGTCGTGGCAGTCTCCCGTCGGGATGCCACGCAGGGCCAGCGGCAGGCCGAACAGTGGGGCACGCGCTTCCACGCCTCGGCGACCGAATTGGTGGCCGACCCCGAGGTGCGTGCCGTGATCGCCGTGGTGCCGCCGACCCTCCATCCCGAAATCGTGCAGGCGTGTGCGCGGATGGGTCGGCCCCTGCTGATCGAAAAGCCCTTCGCGGTCGACGCCACCTCGGCCTTCGCCCTCCGTGACGCCCTCGCCGGGACCCCCTGCCTCGTGGCCCAGACGCTGCGGTATTCGGCGGTGGTGGGACGGGTCCGGGAATGGTTTGCGGATCTCGGGCCGGTGAGCCAGATCCTGCTCACCCAGAGTTTCGAACCCAGTCGTCTCCACTGGCTCGACGACCCGGAGCGCTCCGGCGGGGGGAACGTCCTGCACACCGGCGTGCACATGTTCGATCTGCTCCGCTTTCTCTCGGATGCGGAGGTGCTCGAGGCGTCGTGCCTGGTCGAGCGGGTGTCGACGCAGCAGACGGAGGATAGTTTCTCGGCCACCTTTCGGCTCGTCGGGGGGGGCGGTCCGCTCCTCGGGGCGGCGGCCGGTTCGCGGGCGACCCGCGGGCGGGCGGGACAGATCCGAATCGTAGGGGAGCGGGGCCAGATCGTGGCCGACCACGTGCACGGGAACGCGGCGCTGCTCGAGGGTCGGGAAACGGTTCGCGCCGAATCCTTCGAAGAGGTTCCGACGGTGCTTCGGATGCTGGAGGAGTTCGCGGAGGTGGCTGACGGACGGCGAATGCCGTC
>JAPOLW010000338.1 GCA_029976905.1 bacterium
CAACGTGCTCGCGCGCGTCGACTGAACCCCCGGGCCGTCGATACGGCGCCTCGGAGCGGCGGACTGGATCAATCCGTGGTCGGTTTCGAGGCGCGGACGATCCGGTCTCCCATCGGGGCTTCGACTTCGATTCCGGAGACTTCCATGATGCGAGCCATCAACATGTAGAAGCCGATCGCGATCGTGAGTTCCATCACTTCCCGGTCCCGGAGGTGAGCCCGAAGAGCGGTGAGTCCGGCATCCCCGGGACGCACGTCGCGAACGACCTCGTCGGTGAACGCAAGGACCGCCTTCTCGCGGTCGTCGAAGCAGGCATCGGTGGTATCGCCGCGGTCGAGCGCCTCGATCTGCTCCGTGGTGCAGCCGGTCATCTCCGCGATCGGCACATGCTGCACCCACTCGTATTCCGCATTCGAGAGGCGGGCGACCCGGAGGATCGCTAATTCGCGAAGATTTCCGGGTAGTTCCTGGCGGCTGAGGATCGTTCCCCCCAGGCGCATCAGGGGGTCGAAGTTGCGCTCGGCGAGAGCCGAGATGCGGAAGATGTTCAACCGGGCGGGAAGGGCGTCGAGAGCCGCGCGCACCTTGGGGTGCAGAGCCGCGAGATCGGGGTAGTCGAGGCGGGGCATCGTATCTTCTCCTTTCCCGGCCACGGGAGCGGCCCGGGCCGCATCCCTATCAGGATGGAACGGCTTCTGCGACGGGCCCGTGGCTGGCCGGGCGGGCACCGGAGAGCGCCCCGGACCACCCTTTGCGGGTACCCTCTCCTATGCTTTGCTCCCGCCGACCACCTTTGAACCCTTACGAGGAGCGAAGATGAAAGCAGCAGTTCTGACGCAATTGAACGAGGATCTCGAGATTCGCGACGATGTTGGGCTCGGCGAACTTGGCGATGGGGACGTGCACATCCAACTCGTCTCGAGCGGTGTCTGTCACTCCGATCTTTCGGCACAGAACGGCACCATCCCGTCGGGCACCCCGTGCGTGCTCGGCCACGAAGGGGCCGGCATCGTAAAAGAGGTCGGTGCCGGCGTGACCGATCTCGCCGCAGGCGATCACGTCATCGTCTCGTTCACACCGGCGTGCCGGAAGTGCCGCATGTGTCTGCGGGGCGAGGCCAACCTGTGTGAGACCATGGGCGTCATGGCCAGCACGCCCCATTTCGTCATCGATGGGAACCCGGTGGTCGGCTTCACGGGCTGCGGCACGTTCGCCGAGGAGATGATCATCCCCGAAGCCGCGGCGGTGAAGGTCGAAGAGGACATTCCGCTCGACATCGTCTCCCTGATCGGATGTGGCGTCACGACTGGCGTCGGCGCGGCCATCAATACCGCCGACATCCGTCCGGGAACCTCGGTCGTCGTCTTCGGTTGCGGGGGTGTTGGCATCTCGGCCATCCAGGGCGCCCGGATCGCGGGTGCGGCAGAGATCGTCGCGGTCGACATGGTCGACTCCAAGCTCGAGATGGCCAAGAAGTTTGGCGCGACCCACGCGGTCAAGCCCGAGGATCTCGAGGGTGCCAAGCTCGAGGTGACGCGGGGCGAAGGGTTCGACTACTCCCTGGAATGCATCGGGAACCCGGCCACGATCCGCGCCAGCTTCGATGCCGTCCGTCGAGGCGGGACCGCCGTCATCGTCGGCGTCGGCAAGATGACCGAGATGGTGCAGTTCAGCGCCTTTGAGCTTTTCTTCAACGAGAAGAACCTCAAGGGATCGATGTACGGCAGCGCCAACGTCCGTACCGACTTCGATCGCCTTCTGCGGCTCTGGCGTCAGGGGAAGCTCGATCTGGAGGGCATGATCAGCCGTCGAATCAAGGTCGACGACGTCAACGACGCGTTCCGTGCGATGCAGGCGGGCGAGGTCATCCGCTCCGTCATCGAGTTCTGACGAGGTCGGGCTGGCCGGGCGCGCCCCAGAGGCGCCCGGCCTCCGCCCCGTCCGGCCCCGCCCGTCTGGTGAGATGCCGGAATGAACGCGATGCACATCGCGGGTCCGATCGTCCTCTTCCTGCTGATGGCGTCGGTTGGACTCGAACTCACCCTGGAGGATTTCCGGCGGGTCGCGCGGCGGCCCGGAGCCGTCGTCGGCGGGACGGTCGCGCAGATCGTCCTGCTGCCGCTGATGACCTGGCTGGTCGTGGCCACCTTTGGTCTGACGCCGTCGTTTGGTGCCGGCGCCGTCCTCGTTGCCGTCTCACCGGGAGCCGGAATCTCGAACGTGCTGGTTGCGGTGGCGCGCGCCAATGTCGCGCTCTCGGTTTCCCTCACGGCTTTCGCTTCGATCCTCGCCGTCCTGACCCTTCCCACGATCTCGTCGATCGGGCTCGGACTCTTTTTGGAGGGCGCGAGCCACATCGAGGTGCCGGTGGGTTCTCTGATCGGGCAGCTTGCCTTCTCTCTACTGCTTCCGATCAGTGCCGGCATGTTTTTGCGGGCCCGTCGCCCGGATCTCGCGGATCGGGTCGGCCCGGTGCTTCGCCGGGCGACCCTCGTGGCGATGGTCGTGGGCCTGAGCGTCGGGCTCCTCTTTGCCGGGGAGGAGCAGGTCAATGCGGCGGGAACCGGCGCCGCGTTCGCTGCCGCGGCAGCCTGGACCCTGTGTGCGATGGGGATCGGTTGGGGTACCGGGCGGTTGCTCGGTCTGGATGCCGCCGACCGGTTCACGTTTCTGGTCGAGTTCTCCGCAAGAAATATCGCGGTATCGGCGATCGTCGCGATGTCCGGCCTCGGACGAATCGATCTGACCCTCTTCAGTGGTGTCTACATCTTCGTCGGGTATCCACTCGCGGCGGCGGCGTCCCTGTGGCGCCGTCGCCGGGTCGGAGAGGAGATGCCGCCCAGATTCGACCCTTGAGCGGCGCGCGATGCGGCCGCCGCAGCTTCAGCGGACGCGCGTGCCCGGCAGGAGACGTTTGCCTGGCGCGAGGACAGACAGGCCGGTTTCGTCCCGGCCGGCAAGCAGCATGCCGCGGCTCTCGACGCCACGCAATTTGGCTGGCTTCAAGTTGGCGACGACGACGATCTGTTGTCCCACGAGGTTTCTCACGTCGTAGGTGTCGCGGATCCCGGCGACCAGGGTGCGACACTCGGGCTCGCCGATGTCGACCTCGAGGACCAGAAGCCGGTCGGCATTCGGGTGGGGAGCGGCGCTCCGGATCGTGCCGATGCGCAGATCGACCTTCGCGAAGTCATCGATCGTGATCTCGGCGGTTTCGGTTTGGTCGTCGCTTTCGCTCATTTTCTCCTCTTCACGATCGGGCGCGCCGGCGTCGGGGACTCTTCCCCGAGCGGGAGAATTTTTTGCCGCAACGCGTACAGAAGCGAGCCTCGCGTTGAAACCGGTGCCCGCAGGCGGGGCAGAAGCCGCCCCCGGTGCGGGCCGCCGGAGCCGTGGCGTCCCCCGCCAGGGCTCGCAATGCCGGTTCCTTCGCCGCCTCGTCGGAGGCGGCCAGGGCCCGGAGGGCGCGCGCTTCGAGATCGGCGCGAAGCGCCGCATGGTCCGCGTCGGAGATCTTTCCGACGCGATGATCGAAGTCGACCTCTGCGATTGCCGCCAGCGCAGCCTCTTTTTCGCGCTCGAGGGCGATCGCCTCGGAATGCTCGCCGGCAACCTCTTCGGCCTCCGATGGCGCGAGTAGGGGCCAGGCGATGTACATCGCCGAGGCGGCAACCAGCACCAGTCCGAGCAGGGTGATCAACACGGCGTGGAACTCCTAGGTATCCCGCTCGCGAAGTTCGCGCTCGAGACGAGCGCGGAGCGCGCGCTCCGCCTCGCTCTCGTTCGGCACCGACCGAACGGAGGATGGCGATCCCTCGCCTGCAGCGCCCTGGTTGTGACGCCACCGCCAGAGGACGCCTCCAATGAAGAGTCCACCGAGGCCGATCGCCACGAAGGGGACGACCCAGGCGGCGAGATTGAATCCGCGCGTCGTCGGCGCCGAGAGGATCTTCTCACCGTATTTGGTCTCGAAATGGCTCGAGATTTCGGTAAGCGATCGACCCATGGCAATCTGTTCACCGATCTCCTGCTTCAGCGGGATCGCCGATCCGCAATTGAGGTGATTGCAGGAATGCACCGTGAGCCCGCAGCCGCATTGGCAGGTCAGTGCGGTCTCCATTTCGTTTTGTGTCGGGGGCTCGGCGCGTGCCGTCACAAGGGCGGCCGGACCGAGCAGGAAGGCCGCCAGAAGCGGAATCAGGAGGCGAATCACGGCGACGCTCAAGCGACCGGGCGCGTGCCCGCGGGAATCTGCGCGCTCGCTTCCGCGGCGCGTTCCGCGTACGACGGCCACATGCAGATGGCCGTTCCGAAGGCCATTACGAATCCGCCGATCCACATCCAGACGATCATCGGGTTCAGGAAGATCTGGAAGACACCGACCTTCGAGGCTGGATCGTAGGAACCCAGAACGGTGTAGAGATCGCTGCCCAACGTCGACCAGATGGCGACTTCCGTGGTGGGCTGCTGAGGCTTCTTGTAGAAGCGCTTCTCCGGGAAGACGAAGCCGAGTTGCTCCGCACCGTCGAACACGGCCAGGCGGGCCTTGCGGATCTCGACGTGCGGGGTGCTCTCGTCCTCGATTCCGTCGAAGCGCACCGTGTACCCACCGATCTCGAGCGTCTGACCGGGTTCGAGGCCGACCTGCTTTTCCACCTTGAAGACCGAGGAAGCGACGATGCCCACGAAGATCATCACCATGGCGACGTGGACGATGTAGCCGCCGTAGCGTCGGCGATTCTTTCCGATCAGGCGGGAGAGGGCGATCCACGGGGGCTCGCCCATCATGACCTGACGTACGCGCATTCCCTTCCAGAATTCGGTGAAGACTGTCGCCAGGGCGAACGCGGAGACGGAGAAGGCAACGATGGCGTAGAAGTTGCCGCCGTAGGCGACGTCGACCTTCAAGGGGCCGAGTTCGGGCGCTTCGACGTC
>JAPOLW010000339.1 GCA_029976905.1 bacterium
CGCGGCTCCGTGGGGCGGGCGCAACGGTGCAAGCCGCCGTTCGGATGGGCGGTGCAGGCAGCGGCGAAGGCGGAGGCGGTGGAGCCGACATTGGGGGCGGAGCCGGTAGAGCCAGCGGAGCCAGCGGAGCGAGCGGGGCCGGCAAGTCGCGCGACCAGTCCGAATAGAGCGGTAGCCTGTCCGGGTTCGAGATCTTCGACGCGGCTCACGTGGGCGGCGGGAACGACCAGGACATGGCCATCGGCGAGCGGTTGCACGTCGAGGAAAGCGGTGGCGCCGTCGTCCCGCGCGATGACCTGCGCAGGGATCTCACCGGCCACGATGCGGCAGAAGATACAGGACATGAGGAGGGGCCTAGACCGAGGTCGCGCCAGCGTCAACCGGGTCGGTTGGGACCGGGCTTCTGGAATCGGTGTGCAAAGCCGGTTAGGGTGGACCGTCCCGGCGGGCGGGTTTGGAGCATTGGGCGCGCGCGGTTGCGCCGATACGACGGCGCCCGGTCGAAGGTATGCGAATCGGGCCTGCGGGATGGGTCGGGACTTCCGGGGAGACGACGTCGATGGAGAAGAAGGTTTTTGCGTTTCGCGCTCGCCTCGAGAAGAGAGGGGTCGCGCGCGCGGGCCGTGAGCGCAGCGGATGGCTCACGCCCTACGAAGTCGACACTCTCTTTTCCGACGCCCTCTGGGCGGGGCAGGGGGCAAATCTCGACGTCTGCGTTCCGGCGCGGGCGACCGACGAAGCTCTGGCCTGGGTCCGCTCCCGCTTCGAGCGTCTGCAAAAACAGGGCATCCGGGTCCGGGTTCGCCGGGATGACGCGTGGGAATTTCGCGACGTCGCCGGCGCCGGCCGGGTCTGAGAGGTCGGGCCGGGGAGAGGCCCGGGGATTGACGCGGCATCCCGATGTTCGGAAACCTGCGTGCACCGCGAGAACTCCTCTTCCTCATGCGGCTCATCGCGTTGGTGGGGGCGACGAAAATCGGCGTGGTGGTCTATACCCAACTCCTCAACCCGACCCCGCCCAGCCTGGCCGAAATCGAAGCCAGCGAGCGGCAGATCGCCGCCTTTGCGCGCGAGGGTGAGGAGCGGGTCTTCGCGGACTTCCGCAAGCGCTCCTCCGGTGTCCTGGAGGCGGCCGGGAAGTGTGCGACCCGTGGCGATGCGCCGTGTCGATGGGCGGAGATCTGGTTGGAACGGTATCGGGGGCGCGCGCTCGAGGTGCTCGCCACTCCGGCGCGCTTCCCGACCGCGACGGTGGAGGCGGCGGCTCGCTACCGAGAGGCGGACCGAGCGCTCGAGCAAGCGCGGCAGCACTGGCCCGGAGCCTGAGGGGAAAGGGGGACGGCCGGATCCTGGGTTGCGCTCGGCCGCTCTTCAGAGGCCGAGCCGGGTGCGCACTTCTTCGCCGAGACTCCGGACCGGCCACGGGCCGCTGGCTTCGTCACGGAAGGCGAGCAACTCCTCGGACGGAGCCCCGTGCAGGCCGACGTACCCGCCCGCTGCCGAAAAGAGCCGGCCGGTGATGTCACGGGCGAAATCGCTTGCCAGGACGACGTAGAGGGAGGCGGTGTGCTCGGGCGGCGGAGGGGCCAGCGAGGCATCACGCATGGCCTCGTCGAGAAGGCCGCGCGCGTGCAGGCGCGCGATCTGGCGCTCGTAGGACGGTCCGGAGGAAATCCGGGTCCGGGCTCCCGGGCACACCGCGTTGACCCGCACGCCGTGTCCTCGCAATTCGGCCGCGATGGCGAAGGTGAGGCTGTTGGTTCCCCCCTTGCCCGCCGGATAGCCGGTGCCCCCGTACGAGCCGAGGAAGGCGTGCGAACTCGTGTTGACGATCGCGCCCTCGCCGCGCTCGACCATGTGGGGGGCTGCGTGCCGGCACGTATTGAAGACGCTGGTCAGGTGGACACCGATCAGCGCCGACCAGTCTTCGGCCGTCAGGTCGAGGATGGACGACCCCTCGGGCTCGACGATCCCGGCGCAGTTGATGAGGATGTCGACACGCCCGTGGCGCGCCACGCAATCGGCGACGAGCGCGCCGGCGAAGTCGAAATCCGCGACCGATCCAGGGTATGCGGTCGCGCGGCCGCCACGGGCGCGGATCTCCTCTGCCGTGTCCACGGCGGCGCGTTCCTCGCGACCATTGACCACCACCGCGGCGCCCTCGTCGGAAAGCGCGTGCGCGACGGCGCGGCCGATGCCACGACTGCCGCCGGTCACGATGGCGACCTTGTCACCGAGGAGAGGCTCTGGCCGGGTCATGGCCGGGAGTTCCGGGAGATCGTCATGCTCTCACGGTAACGGCGCCGATCAGCGGCCGCGAGGTCTTGCGCGCACGCCGCGGCCGCGAAGGGTTCGACCAGCGGGAGGGGGGCCGTCGGAATTCATGGACGCCGCTGCGTCTCGTGCTAGCGTCCAAGGATCGGTTCAGGCACCCGTTTTCGGCTTCGGCTCGCGGTTGGGGGCCCGAAGCCTTCGGTTGCCTGCCATGGTTCAATCCCACGTCGAAGAAAGCCTCGGTGCGAACCCGGGCGACGCGGCGCTCAATCCCACCGATTCCGTCGCCATGGGCGTGCCGGCGTCGCGCGCGCCACACACCGTCGAACCGGTCCGCCCCGGGATCTTCCGGGCCCTGCGCCATCGCAACTACCGATTCCTCTTCTCCAGTTTCGTCGTGAACCAGACCGGCTTCTGGCTGGCGCACATCTCCCTGCAGGGTCTCATGGTGGACCTGAGCGGAGGAGACCCGTTTCAGGTCGGTCTGCTGACGTTTGCGCTGCTCATCCCGGCGCTCGTCTTTGCCCCCATCGCTGGTGCGGTGGCCGACCGCGTCGATCGCAAGACGATCGTTCTCACCTGCTACGTCTCGGTGACCGCGGTGTCGGCCGCGCTTGGCGTGCTCTCCGCATCGGGAGACATGACGACCTTCTGGCTTCTGGCCCTGGCCTTCTGGATGGGCACGACCTTTGCCTTCGCCGGTCCGGCGACCATGGCGATTGCGGCCAATGCGGTCGACACCGACGATCTGCCCAGCGCGGTCGCCCTGCAGTCGGCGACCAACAACCTCACGCGAGTGGTGGGGCCGCTTCTCGCAGCGCCCCTGGTCGCGGCAGGCCGATATGAGATCGGCTTTACGATCTTCGCGCTCGCTTCGGCGGTGGCCGGCGTTCTCGTCGGGAGGATGAGGGTGGCGCGCGAGCGCGACGAGGAGGACGACTCCGGGTTGGTGCAGCGCATCCGAGCGGGCTACCAACATGCCCGGGAACGTCGGCCGGCCCTCGCGTCCATCGCGGCGGCGGGGTGCCTGTCGGTCTTCGGAGTCGGACACATCGCCATGTTGCCGGTGTTCTCCGCCGAGGTTCTCGGGGACGAGGGATTGTTCCCGTGGCTGGTCGCGACCACGGCATTCGGAGCGATGCTGGGCGCGCTCGCCACCGGACGGGATCCACGCCCGACGCTGGCCCGCGCGGCCCTGCGCCTGGTTCTCTACGGCCTCGCGTTCGCGGTCTTCGCGTCCAGTCGGTCGTTGGTCGTCGCCTTCACGATGCAGTTCGTCATCGGGTACTTCTATTTCGCGGTCATGACGGGTCTGCAGACCCTCATCCAGCAACTGGTCGACGACTCCAACCGCGGACGGGTGATGAGCCTCTTCCAGGTCTCCTGGGGTGGTCTCACGCCGATTGGGTCGCTTGGAATGGGGGCCATCGCGGTCACGATCGGAATCGCGCCGACGCTGCAACTCGCCGCCCTCGGATGCGTCGTCTCGGGGATCGCGATCCGCCTACACGCGCGCCGTTGAGCCGTGGGTGGGCTCCGCGCCGCGGACCCGGCCCGGGCTGGGTTGACGGCAAATGCTGGGCGGGGGAGACATCGGGGTAGGGGGGAAACCATGTCGCATCGACCAATTCTCCGGAACAGTCTGGTTGGCCTCGTCGCCCTGCTTCTGCTGATGCCCGACTCCAGTCGGGCGGCCTCCTGCTCGCTCGTCGGGGGAATCGGCGGCGGTGCGCGGCGCACACCGGTTCGCGCGGCCTGTCGGGGCGGACAGCGACTGGAGGGCGCCCGCCTTTCGGAGGCGGTCGCGACCCCTCGGGTGGAGGGCCCGATCACGGGCGGCAATGGGGTCCCGATCGTCCAGGCGACCTCCTTCGACCTGGCCGAAGTCGGGTATCAAGCCGAGGAGTACTTCGTCTCCGGGATCGCCGACGCCTACGTCGATGCGGCACCGCTTGGATCCGACGGCCGCTGGACGGTCGCGCCCGGCGAGCGCGCGGAGTACCGCACGCGCATCGTCGTCCATCGTACGATCGATCCGGGGGACTTCAACGGTGTGGTGCTCGTAGAGTGGCTCAACGTGAGCGGGGGCCTCGACGCGGCCCCGGACTGGACGATGTTGCACACCGAGATCACGCGCTCGGGGTTCGTCTGGGTCGGTGTGTCGGCCCAGATCGTCGGCGTCGAAGGTCGCCCGGGAGGCGGGATCGTTCCGGGGCTCGATCTCTCCCTCAAGGGCGGCGATCCGGAGCGCTACGGTTCCCTGGTGCATCCGGGCGACAGCTTCTCCTACAGTATGTACTCCCAGGTCGGCGCCGCGCTCCGTCGGCCGACCGAAGTCGACCCGTTGCGTGGCCTCGTGCCGGAGCGGGTGCTCGCGGTCGGAGAGTCGCAGTCGGCTTTCCGGTTGATGACCTACGTAAATGCGCTCGCTCCGCGCGACGGGGTGTACGACGCCTATCTGATCCACAGTCGCGGTCGCGGCGGCGCGCCGCTTTCCCAGGAGCCTCTGGCGCAGATCGACGCACCCGAGACCCTGCGCGTGCGCACCGACCTCGAGGTGCCCGTCCTGATGCTCCAGACCGAAACCGACCTTTTCCGTCTTGGTTCTCTTCCGAGTAATCAGCCGGACTCGGTCGGGTTTCGG
>JAPOLW010000033.1 GCA_029976905.1 bacterium
GCCCGGGCAACGCATGGCCCTTCTGGTCGAAACCATGGTGCCCGCCCCCGGCGACTACCATCTCGTGCTCGACGTCGGGCCGACGGGCCATGGCGCATTCCTGCGCGAAGAACCCGCGTATCGGAGCGTCCGGGTCGAGGCCGCAGCGCCGGCCCGGTGAGGGCGCCGGGCCGGCGAGGGAACCGACCCGGTGCGGGCGCCGCCGCCTCACCGCCGTGCCCTCCGCCATAGGCTCATCGGGACGAGAACGCGGCTCTCTCCTGCCGATTCGACACGAATCCGACGATGGCAGCACGTCACTCGTTGCAAAGGACCGAGCCGTCGTGTCAGCATTCTGGATCGGACCACGGGCGTCGGCACCAGATGCCCGGCGCGCACGCCGACGAACCGACGACGACATGCCCTCACCGAAGACGAATCGCAGCCTGCTGATCATCCCCGCGTTCAACGAGCAGGCCTCGATCGGGCGCGTCGTCGACGCCGTGCGAGCGACCGGACTGGAAATCGACATTCTCGTCGTCGACGACGGGTCGCGCGATGAGACCGCAGCCCTCGCCCGCCGCCATGGCGCCTTCGTCGTCTCCCACCCCTTCAACCTCGGCTACGGCGCGGCCATCCAAACCGGGTATAAATTCGCCGTCCGTCGTGGGTACTCCGAGTTGGTGCAGATGGATGCCGACGGACAGCATGATCCCGCCTACGTGCCGACCCTGCTCGAGCCGATCCGGTCGGAGGAAGCCGACATCGTGATCGGCTCCCGCTTCGTCGAGGATTCCGGCTACGAAATGGGCTCGGCGCGCTCGGTGGGAAGAGTCTTCTTCCAGCGCGTCCTCGCCTTCTTCGGGGGCCCCCACATCGCCGACCCGACCTCCGGACTGCAAGCGCTCTCGCGCAAGGCCTTCGCCTTATGCTGCTCGGACTTCTACCCGTCGGATTTCCCGGACATCGACGTCCTGCTGCTGCTGCATCGTCACGGTTTCCGGATTCGCGAAATTCCCGTCCGGATGGCGCCCAGTCCGCCCGGTCGAAAGACCATGCATGCAGGCCTGCGGGCGCTCTACTACCCCTACAAAATGTTGCTCTCGACCTTTCGGAGCTGGCGGACCACGGTGTCCCCCGGTGCTCGCTGAGGAGGACGCATGGACGCCCAGAAGCTCGATCTCGACGCTCTTCGTCAGCTTGCGATTCTACAACCCGAATCCGCCTCGACCCGCGTCCTCGCCCTCCTCATCTGCGCCGCCTTCCTGACGGCGGTGCTCTCGCTCGTGCATCGCGGAAAATTGCGGGAGGAGTACACGCCGATCTGGACATCGGTCGCCATCGCGATGATGGTCGCGATCGTCTGGTTCGACTCCGTGCGCATGTTGACCCGCGCGGTCGGTGCCTGGACCCCCAGTTCCACGCTCTTCTTCTTTGGCCTGGTCTTCCTCCTGGTGGTCTCCCTCAACTACGCCGTGCGCCTCTCCGGACAGAGCCGCGAACTCAAGCTGCTCGCCCAGGAGGTCGCGTTGCTGCGCCAGCAGGTGGCGGACGCGCCCGCGACGCCCTCCGGATCCGAACCTCCACCCTCATGAGCGATCAGCGCGCCTTCTGGGACGAAGGGGGACTGTACCGGTCCAACACACATCCGGTGGTCGAACTCTTCGCCCGGCAACGCATCGATCACCTCGCGGAACGCGGCGCGCTCGCTGGGGTCCGGAGCCTCCTCGACGTCGGCGCCGGGAGCGGCTTCTCCAGTATGTACTACCCCCCTTCCATCCGCGTCGTCGCCTGCGACTACGCCGGAGGCATGCTCGACTCCAACCCCGCCCCCGATCGCACACGCTGCTCGGCCGACCGCCTCCCATTTCGCGACGCCACCTTCGATGCCGTCACCTGCTGGGAATTGCTGCATCATCTCCCCGACCCCGTCGGGGCGTTGCGTGAGATGTGGCGCGTCGCGCGGCGGCGCATGATCGTCTTCGAGCCCAATCGGATCCACCCCGGACACATCGTGCTCGGTCTCACGCGCGAGGAGGAGCGCGCGTCGCTGCGCTTCTCGCCGGGGCATCTACGCCGCCTGGTCCGCGCCGCGGGATGCGAGGGCGCCCGCGTTCACGAACGCTGTGGCCTCCTCTTTCCCAACGTCACCCCTCTTCCGGTCGCGCGAGCGCTGGTCCGTCTTCCCTTCCGGATGCCGGTCGTGGGGATCTCCCAGTTGATGGTCCTGGAGAAGGAGTGAGGTCGCTCCCATCCCGGCGCGCCTGCACCGCGGCGGCCGTCCTCGCCTATCTGCTCGTCGCTCTCTTCTCGATGCGCAGCGTGGCGCCGGACCCGACGGTCCGACTGCCGTATCCGGCAGCCCTGAGCAAACCGTCCTCGCTCGCACTCGATCACTTCGACCAATCGATGGTCGTCGCAACGGTAATCCGCAACGCCCATCTTCTGACCACGCGCCCCTGGGATCTGCTCGGGGACTTCGGCCAGTGTTTTCCGATGCCGCGCGCCTACACCCTGGGCGAGCACATGTTCGGCGTCGGCCTTCTCGCCGCGGGGCCCTACGCGCTGACCGGCGATCCGATCCTGAGCTACAACCTGGCGCTGGTTCTGACGCTCTGGCTTCCGGCCATCACGATGTACTTCCTGGCGCTGCGCTTCACCCGCAGCGCTCCCGCGGCGTTCTTCGCCGGACTGGCGTTCGCCCTGGGCCCGGGACGACTCGTCGATCCATCCCACCCCTACGTGCACGGTGACCTCTGGGGGCCCGCCGTATTGCTCTTCCTGCATCGCCTCTTCGTCAGCGCACGCTGGCGGGACGCCCTGGGCCTCGCCTTCTTCTTCAATCTCCAGGTTGCCGAAAGCCTCTACCCGCTGATTTCGACCTCGTTGCTGGCATCGATCTACGGGGGCCATCTCGTCTTCCGCTACCGGGACCGACTGCGGGCGGTCCTTCCTCCCCTCCTGCTCGCCGCCACCCTCGGCTTGCTGGGCGTATGGGTCGTCCTGGGGCCCTACCTCGACACCCGCGCCACCTGGGAACTCCTCTCGGGTCGCCTCTCGATGCTGCTGGGTGCGGACGCCTTCCTCCCCGGCCGCGAATATTTCCCCGGTTTCCTGGTCACGCTGCTCGTCGCCGTCGCGCTCCTCGACCGCCTGCGCGGTCGCCGGGAGGTCGAGGGCGAAGATCCACGCCTGGCATTTCTCGTTGGAGGACTTCTCGTCGCCTGGTGCGCCATGCGCCCGGTGGAAATTCCGGGAACCGGAATCCTGCTGCGCTCTCCCTTCCTGTTGCTGCGCGGCGTCGTGCCCGGGCTCGAAGCCGTGCGTGCCTTCTCCGCCGTCGCGATCGGTCTGGGGACCAGCACCTCGCTGCTCGCCGGCTACGGCCTCCTCGCTCTGCTCGAGCGACTCCCGGACCGGCGCGGCCTGGCCGTGCTGGCGACGGCGGTCTGCTCTCTGGCCCTCCTGTGGCTTCGCTTCGACCCCGCCACCAGCGGATGGACCTTCGGCCAATCGCTCCACCTCGAAGGTTGGGAGGCTCGTCCGGCCGCCGCAGACATCGACCTCGTCCGGACGACGGGCAACGCACCGTTGGTCGAGTACCCGCTGGCCGGAAGAACCCAGGGGCGCAAGCGCCTCGAACTGGCGCGGTCGCTCCTGCTGGCAAGCTACGCGCCCCGACCGATTGCCGCCTGCTACAACTCGTTCCAGTCCGCGGTCAACGAGCAGGTCATCGCCCTGACCCAGCGGCTCCCCGAACCGGCGGCAACGCGGGCGCTTGGGGCCCTGGGATTCGAGGTCCTCTTCGTGAAGCGCAACCGGACCGATCCCACCCAGCTTCAGAGGTTCCCCGACGCCGCCCGGCCCGAGCGCGCCTTTCGGCGCCTCGATCACCTCGGCGACACCGCCGACATCACCGCATACGCGATCCGTCCGGTGCGGGCCGTGCGTGCAGACTGGACCCAACTGGCTCCCGCGGCCAACCCGACGGAGATCGAGGCCCTGATGCCCCGGGCGCAATTCGAGTTCTCGATTCACAACCGCGGCCGGGCGACCTTCCGGCACCCGGAACCCGTGGCGCCCAGCGACCTCGTGGTCCAATGGCGAGGTTCCGACGGGCAGGTCGCCCTTCAACTCGAGCGGCGGGCCCTCCTGCCCATCGCCCTCGCCGGCGACGATACCCTCTCCCTGTCTCTCGATCTCGAGACGCCCCTGGACCCCGGGCACTACGTGGTCACCGTCGCTCGTGCCGCAGAGCCCGACCACGTCCTTGCCCGGCTCCCGGTCCACGTCCCGCCCCTGCTCGACCGTCTGACACCCGCCGAAGCCACGCTGCGGCTCTGGAAGGACTTCATCTACAGCAGGATCTACGTCGAAGGCATGGTCCCGGTGGGGCCCGAGGGCAGCGTCATCGACGTGGTGCTGGGACCGGGCATCGACGCGGATGCCTTGCGCTCCTTCGAGCAGGTCGACGCGCATTTCCTCGACATCAAGGGCCAGCCCTACTCCACCCCGCTCGCACTCGAGGTGGCCACCAGCGCGAAGCCCGGCCTCGTGCGCGCCTTCATCCCGGCGCCCGAACGGGAGGGGATCCACTTCGTCGTCCTCACGCCGCCCGGCGATCCCTGGACACTCCTGGGCGGACGGATCGTGCAGCGCCAGGCTGAGCAAGCGCCCTGAGCCGCCGCCGCGCGAGACGGCGGCTCTCCTGCGTCTTCGCCGGCCCGCCAATCGAGGCCGCTGCTCTCCTTCGCTTTTGCGGGCCCATCGGGGCTGATACCCTGCGACGAATGCTCTGGCGCGCTGTCGCCCTCCTCGCGGTACTCCTGACCGGCGCGCTACCGCGCGGCGCGGCAGCTGCGACCGCCCCCCCCCGATTCGACCTGGTCGAGCGGGTTGCCGGGGATGCCGATCGACCCGACGGGGTCTCGGTCTCCTTCCGGGGCGCTCACGGACAGACACGCACCGGTGTACGCATGCCCCTGCCCGGACGCCTCGCCTACGACGCCACGATTCCAGCCGAAGCCGTACTGACCCTCGGGTATGCGCTCTCGGCCGCCCCGTTCATGGTGGAAACGCCCGAACTCGCCCCGCCCACCCGCTTTCGCATCCGCTTCGAGGAGGAAGACGACGGGGGCGTACACGACTTGCTCGACCATCGCCTCGATCCAGCGCGCAAGGAGGGGGATCGGCGCTGGTTCGACGCCCGGCTCGACCTCGCCGCGCTCGCCGGCAAAACGGGCCGGCTGCTCTTCGAAGTCGAAAACGAGGGGGATGCCGCGGGCGCCCGGCACGCCGACGCCCTCTGGTCGACGCCGCGCATCGACCATCCGGGAGCGGCGCCGGGACCCAATCTGCTCTTAATCACCATCGATTGCCTGCGGGCCGACCACCTCGGCTCGCACGGCTATGCGCGAGACGTGACCCCGCACCTCGACGAAGTCGCGGCCGCCGGCGTGCGCTTCGCGCACGCCTATGCCAACGCGCCCATGACCCTGCCCTCCATTCCCCAGATCTTCACGTCGCGCGTCTTTCCCACGCGCGATCACGAAACCCTCACCCAACCCATCGCCCGTGCCGGCATCGCCAATGCCGCCTTCGTGAACAATGCCTGGATTCCGTTGTGGTTCAGCCAAGGGGGACATGCCGATCCACCCGGGACCTTCGACCGCATGGTTTCTGGCGAGCTCGATGCGACCGAAATCACCGATCGGGCACTCGCCTGGCTCGCCGGTCACCCCCGGGAACGCTTCGCGCTCTACCTTCACTACCTCGACGCGCACACCCCCTACCGGCCGCCACGCGCCTACATCGAAAAGTACGCCGACCCGTCCTACCGCGGACCCATCGGGGATACCTTCAACGACAACGAGGGAGCGGACGCCGGCCGCTACGACGAAGCCGACCGGAAGAAGATCGTGGCGCTCTATGACGCCGCCATCCACTACGTCGACGACCAGATCGCCCGGATCCTGAAGAGCCTGGAGAGCAGCGGGCGCCTCGACGAAACCCTCGTCGTCCTCTCGGCAGATCACGGCGAGGAGTTCTGGGACCACGGACGGTTCTTCCACGGCCAGAGTCTCTACGATGAACTGCTGCACGTTCCCCTGATCGTCCGCCTCCCCGGCCGCAAACACGCTGGAACCGTGGTCGAGCGGCCGGTGCGCTCGATCGACATCGCTCCGTCCATTCTGGAATGGCTCGACCTTCCACGGCCCGACGGTTTCACCGGCGCCTCGCTGCGCGACGCCATCGACGCGCCCGACCGCGAAGGCCCCCCCCTGTTCGCCACGGCGACCCAGGCGCAATTCCCGACGCGCTACGCGATTCGCACGCGCTCGCAGAAACTCATCGAAAGCCTCGATTCTGGACGACGGGAATTCTACGAGGTCGGCCGCGACCCCGCCGAGCGCGAGGACGTCGCGCCACGAGAGCCACCCGGCGGCGCCGAACTCGCGGAGAGCCTCGAGGAGGCACGCCGCATCCTCCGCGAACGCGGCTACCAACTCCGCGTCGTCGCCCGTGGCCCGAAGCCGACCGACCTACGGATCCGACTCGAAGGGCACCCCAAGAGTGGCACCTTCCTCACCCTGGACCGGCGCGCCGAAGGTGCGCCCCCACGCGTCGAGGTCAGCCCCGACGGCAAGGACCTCACCGCGCAGGTTCGCGCCGACACCAGCGGTACCGGCTTTCGCTTCGACCGTCTGGCCAACCCCAATCGCCTGATCACGAAAGATCTGATTCGCGTCACGGTCGAGGTCGACGGCCGCCCCCTGCCCCGGTCGGTCTGGGCCCTGGGCGCTGACGGGCACGCTCCGCGCACCGACCTGATCGACCTGCGCAATCGCAGCCTCGAAACGACGACCGCGCCGGACTGCCCGCCGCCGGACGAGGGCGTGCGCCTATGCCTGTGGCGCTTTCCGGGGGAGAACTTCCTGGCCATCCCCACCGTCGAAGACCCGGCGGTCCGCAAGCGCCTGCGCGCGCTCGGGTACCTTCAGTAGGACGAGCGCGTGGCGTTGCGTGGACCCTATCGACGAGGCCCCGGCTATGTCGCCGCAGCCGGTGGACTGCTCGCCGCCCTGCTGCTCGCCGAAGCGGCGGCGCGCCTCGAGGGCCCACGCGTCTGTGCCGATGCGCAGAGCATCCTTCTGCAAGCAGCCCCCGACGTCGGGTGGACCTTCACCCCAGACCTGCGGATCACGCTCGAAGATTGCCATGGCGATGCCTGGAGTGCGCCGTTGGCGACCAATGCCGAAGGGCTGGCCGACCAGCCCTGGCCGTTGGAGAAACGCCCGGGAGACGTCCGCGTCCTCCTGCTGGGCAACCACGTCGTCGATGGTCTCGGCGTGGCGCGCGAAGACCGACTCTCGGTGCGCATCGCGCACCTGGCCGACCAGGTCCGGGGTGCCCGCCTCTCCGTGGTGAACGCGGCGATTCCCGGCTACGCAACTGCGAACCAGCTCACCTGGCTGGAGAAGCGTGGATTGCGCTACCGGCCCGACGTAGTCGTTCTCGTACTCGATCCCGCGCGCGACCTCGCCGCCAATCTCCAGACGCCCCCGGTCGAGGTGGTCGAGCGGGACCTGCCGCCCGCCTCGGGCCTCCTCGCGGCATCGGGTGCTCTCCGCTGGCTGGCGCGACGTCCCGCCGTCACCACCCGCCCCTCCGTAAAGATCGGCGAGCCACCGCCGCTGGCCGGGGCCGACACGCAAGCCCGCGCTCTCGCACGAACCCGCGACCTGGTCGCGCGACTCGCCGAAGTCAGTCGCAGCGCCGGAGCCTCCTTCGGTATTCTCGTGGCGCCGCCCTGTCCGTCGGAACAGCCCACCGCGAACATCTGCGAGGCGCTCGAGGGGGTCGCCCCCTGCATCGATCCCACCGCCACGTTCGAGGGCTTGCGGGCGTCCGCCGACAAGCCCCTGGAGCTTTGCCTCGACCCGCTCGGGCGCTGGGGACGCGATGGGCATTTTCTTGCCAGTCACGCTCTCTGGGATCTCTTCACCCGCGCCGGCCTCTGGCCCCGCGGCGTCGTGCGTGGGCATCGGCTGTGAACGAGGCGAGCCTCACCGAGTGGCTCCGTTGGGAGACCTGGGACTTCGCCATTGGCGTCTGGGAAAGCCGTCACAGCCTCTTCGTCCACTTCACCGCGTATGGCGCCCTGCTCGCCGCGTTGGTGGTCGCCGGAAGCGCCCTGCCCGGCCGGGCCCGCTCCTGGCTTCTGGTCGGCGCTTCGATCGCGGGCCTCGGCCTCCTGGGCTCGTGGCCACTGGCCGCCGTCGCCGTGGTCTACTCGGTCGCGCTCTACGGCGTGGTCGAGTACGCCCCGGGAAAGGCAGGAACCTGGACGGCCTGGGGTCTGCTCCTCGCCCTGGCCGCCTACCCCGCCTTGCTTCCCGAGGACATCCTCACGGGCAACGCCAGCGACATGGCGGAGTTCTGGGCCTTTGCGACGAACGTCTGGTGGTTGCGCTGCGTCGCCTATGTCGTCGACCGGCGAGCGCGCGGAATCCAACGCCGACGTCTCGATGAATTCCTCGGAGCCACCCTCTTCTTTCCGACCTTCGTGAACGGCCCGATCGAAACCACCGAGCAGCTGAAGGCACACCGGACCCGCGGCCCCGCCGCGCGCACCTGGGAAGAACTCGGCGCGTACGCCAGACAACTCCCGTCCGCGACCGGCCGCATCGGGTTGGGCGTCGGCAAGGTCCTCTTCGCCACGTTCTACCTGGGACAGAGCAACGAAACGATCTTCGCGACTTCCGGGACGACGATCGATCACGTCGATCTCTGGCTCTGGGCGGCCGAACTCTACGTTCTGTTCTACGTGATCTTCTCCGGATGGACGGATGTCTCGATCGGGCTTTCGCGATTGGTCGGCTTCGAGGTCGCAGAGAATTTCGATGCGCCCTGGCGGGCCCGATCGGTCGGCGAATTCTGGCGGCGCTGGCACATGTCGTTCGGAATCTGGCTTCGCAACTACGTCTACATCCCACTCGGCGGCAATCGCAGGCATCCGGGCCTGAATGTCGTCGCCACGTTTCAGGCAAGCGCGCTCTGGCACGTCTGGGGCGCTCTCAAGGTCCTGGGCCCGGAGGCCTACCCACCCATCGCCTGGACCGGATTCATCGTCTGGGGCCTCCTGAACGCGGCAGGGCAGATCGCGAGCCGACAATGGAACGAACGCGCCGCCCTCGAACCCGCGCGAGCGCTCCTGCGAGACCGGGTTCCCGCGCCCCTTCGCGACCGCGCAAACCAATTGATGGCCTTCGCGTTCGTCGCGATGGCATGGATTCCCTTCTTCCTCCCGCCCTGGATCGAACCGGGGGCATTCTGGCGCATCTTCGCGCGCATGTTCTATTTGTCGTGACCATGGAATCCCCGGAGGAATTCGTCGCACGACAGGACACCCACTTTGCGGGTGCCGACCGGACGCATTTTTCGTGGCAGACCGGGGGGGCCGGTTTCGCCGAGCGGGAGGCCTCCTTCCTCGCCGATCTGGCCGCGGACGCCGGTTGCCCCTTCCTCGAGATCGGTTGCGGCGAAGGGGCGAACCTCTTCCACCTCCGGCATTGCGCCCGCGGCGTCTTCGTCGGATTCGACCGCTCCGAGGCGAAGATCCGGTTTGCCCGCGCGGCCGTCGATGGTCCGCACTTCACCTGCGGGGACGGAGGAGCACTGCCGTTCGACGATGGGACCTTTGCGACGGTCCTCATCCGGGACGTCCTGCACCACCTCGCGAGCCCGCGGGACACCCTGCGCGAAGCGGCGCGCGTGCTGCGACCCGGAGGTCGTTTCCTGCTCGCCGAGCCAAACGTGCACAACCCCCTCATCCGACTCCAGATGGCCCTGGTTCCCGCCGAGCGCGGGGCGGCGCGTTCGGACGAAGTCTGGTTGCGGGCACTCCTCGAGGGCCTGCCCCTGCAAGATCTGCACTTCTCGATGGCGGCACCCTTTCCGCTCGACCGGGTCTTCTTGCACCCCGCCTACGGATTTCCCTCCCTGGGTCGACGCCCCACGGCCCTGCGTGCCATCCACGCGGCCGAAGACCTCGCTGGACGCCTCCTCGGTCCCTCCCGCTGGTCGTATGTTCTCGCGCGCGCGGTCCGTGCCCAGGCGCCGTCCGCGGCCGGTTTTGGGGTCGACAGCGGCGCGGATGGGTAGCTTCAGCCGACCGCGTATGCGACCGTAGGGGGCTCCGGTGACCATGCGAGTTCTCGTCGTAACCCCGACCTACAACGAACGCGACAACCTCGAAGAGCTCGCGGAGGTGGTCCTTTGTACGCCGGGAAACCTGGACTACCTCGTCGTCGACGACAACTCCCCGGACGGCACCGGCGACCTCGCCGACGAGATCGCGCGTCGATCTCCTCGATTCCGGGTCCTGCATCGCGCCGGCAAGCTCGGTCTGGGATCCGCGTATCGCGAGGCATTCACGCTGGCCCTCGAGGAGAAGTACGACGCGGTGATCTCGATGGATGGCGATTGGTCGCACGATCCCAAGTACCTCCCCGACCTCGTCGGTGGCACCGAGCACGCAGACCTGGTCATTGGCTCTCGATACCTCAACGGAATCAGCGTCGTGAATTGGGAGCTCTCGCGGCTGATCATGAGCGCCATCGCCAACCAATACGCCCGTGTCATTACGGGCATGCCCTTTCGCGATTGCACCAGTGGCTTCCAATGTCTCACGCGACGGGCGCTCGAGGCGATCGGGCTGTCGGCGATCAAGACCAGCGGGTACTCGTTTCTCATCGATCTCAAATACCGGGTCGTGAGCGCGGGGCTGCGCGGAGTTGAAGTTCCCATCGTCTTCACCCAGAGACGCGCCGGGCAGTCGAAGATCTCACGGCCCGAAATCCTGCGGTCCATGATCACGCCGTGGAAAATGCGCCTGGGCCTCTGGGACAAAGGGGAATCCCCCCTCGTCTCCGCGGATCGCGACTGAGCGCAACCCGCGGCGTCAGCGGGACCGTTCCAGGCGGTAGAGATGCACCGTTGCCCGGAGCGCGACGGTCGACTCCGGCGGTCGATCGCGAGTCACCTCGAGCGTCGGCCCCTCCCACGATCGCGTGAGCACCGGCTCGAGACGGAAGTCGTCGGGCAACCGCGCCAATTCCGCTGGAACGCGGTGATCTCCACCCTCCGGCCCGAAGGCGGCCCCCGCAAGAACGAAGATCGGTCCAGGCAACGTGCGCAGATACCCGGCCAGCGTTTCATCGTGGTCACGCGCCGTGGGGACGCGCATCACGATCGTGCGCCGCCCCTCGCCGAGCCACAGGGCCGCCGCAAGATGGGTCCAATCCAACGGCTGCACCAGGACAACGGTCGCCTCCGGGGGAATTTCCGCCGCCAACTCGGACGCAAAACGGTGCGCCCCCGTCTGGTAGGGCACTCCGACCAAGGGTCGAATCCCCAGAACGCCCAGCACGATCGCGACTCCGACCAGGGCGCGCGCCGCCGCTCGACGAAGCGAGGGTCGCCCCGCAAATCCGGCACGCGCGGCGGCCAGCGCGAGAGCTGGGAGGACCACGGTGACCAGGCGCCGGGCCGCCCAGACGTGCTCCTGGGTGACCCGCCCCGACACCACCTGATCGAATGCTTCGAGGAGCAGAGCCCCTTCGAGCGGCGGAACCACGAAGGACCCGGGCAGGGCAACCGCGATCGCCGCCCAGGCAGCCCACGGCACGTACCACCACAATCCCTGCAAGACCGCGACTCCCTCGGGTAGTCCCTCGCGATAGAGCAATAGAAGCCAACCTGCGGCGAGCACCCCGAGCAACGGCCGCAGGCGTGAGCCGGGCTGCCGACGCTCCATGCGCTGCCCCCAGACCAACAGAAAGACGAGACCGGCCAGGAGCAGAATCGGGGCGACGCGGTTTAGAAGGAAGCCGAGGACGTACCCGTCGTTGTCGACCAAAGCGGCCAGCGTAAAGACCAACGCACGCCACGCATCATGGATGTTCCGGTAGATGCGGTTGCCGTAATCGGTGGGAATCCACAGCAGATGCAGAAGGCCCTGGACCGCGATCACCGCGAACGGGAGGAACGCACCCGGGGGCAGCAGCCGTCGCGAGGGCGCGATCGCCACCCGCACGACCAAAAGCGCCGGCACGAAGACCCAGAACTGTTCGAGCCGGGCGAAGGTGGCCACGCCCAGACACGCGCCGGCCACGCCTCCGGCGGCAAGAGCGCTGCGCCGGTCGCGAACGCAGTCGGCCTGCGGACGTCCGGCAAAGTCGAATCCCCCCGCTTCCATCGCGAACCGCGAGGCCGCCACGCCCCCCCACACCAGGGCCTGGGCGAGAATCTCGGGCATCAGAAAGCGGGCAAACCAATGCTCGGGAAGCCACGAGGCGAGCAGGGCGACCGCCGCGACGGCCCCTCCGAAGGCACCGTCGCGCCAGGCGATGAGACCGATGGCCCACCAGGCCGAGAACGCGAAGACGACGCCGAGAAGCGCGGCTCCCGTCTCGCCGCCAAGCGTCCAGGCGATCGCCACCCAAACCGAGAGAAGATGGGAGAAACTCGGATAGGCCGTGGTCTCGTCCAGATCCGGCGTCACGATGCCCCCCGGAAGTCGGACGAACGACATCCGCCAGTGGGTCACACTCCCGGCGCCGAAGAGCGCGTAACGATCGTCCGGGGCCACGGCCTCTACCGACGGATCCGCAATCGCGAGCGTCCCGTGCGTCGCAAGCCATCGTCCCGCCGCACGGTGGAGGCTCGCATCCTGGGACAACAAGGTCGTGTCGACGGCAGGAAGAAGCGTCCCCGTGAGCACCAACGCAAGCAACGCCAGCCGGCCGTCCGCGCGTTGCCCATCGCCGCGCGCGGTGCGCAGCAGCGATGCAACCACGACCGCCGCAAGGACGCCCGCGGCCAGGGCGATCCGGGCATCGAACCGATCGAGCTCCGCAAGCGTGACCCCCGCCCACGAGGCCCCTGCCAGGCCCGCGGTCCAGCTCAGAAACGCACGCGGCATGGAGCCTCACTCAGCAGGCGCGCGCCGCGACGGTGAACACGTTGCCACGATCGGGGACGCCGAAGGTCACGGCTCCGAGGGAGGACCGGGCCAGTGAGCGACAGAACTCCGCCGCCGGACTGGCGCCCAGAGCTCGTCCAAGCTGAAAGCTGAAGTTCCGCACCGAAACGGAGCGACCCAGGTGGCCCACGACACTGGGCGCTTCGAACCCGGTCCGGCGCAAGAGTCGTTCGAGGCTGAGGCGAGAGAAGTACGTCAGATGCTGGGGCGGGTCGTAGTAGTACCACCGCGACCCACAGACCCGCGCCAGGAGACCCTGGTAATCACCGGTTTCGATCACGACCAACCCCCCCGGCCGCAGCCAACGGCGCACCTGCCGGAGGGCCAGGGCCGGGTCGACCACATGCTCGATGACGTCGAGCAGCGTGACGACGTCGAAGCTCTCTTCGGCAAAGGAGGCCCGTTCGATGGACCCGGGGACCATCTCGACACCCAGTTCGCGTCGGGCCCATGCGACGCAACCCTGCGCCGGCTCGAGACCAATCGCGTCGAATCCCTCGCGACGCGCTGCCTCGACCAGAAATCCATAGGCCGCGCCAACGTCCAGGAGTCGTGCGCCCCGGGCGTGCGGGCGCAGCCAACGGACGCGCCGGGCAAAGTTCGACAAAAGGAGCTCCCGATCGCGCAGGTAGTCCGGATAACCGCCGAAGCTCCGTCCCCCGAAATAGCCCTCGTCGTAGACGAGGTCGGGGATGGCATCGGCGACGAACCGACAATCGCAGACCGAGCAGTGCGCGAAGACGAAGCCTCGTTTAGAGAAGACCGGGCGGCCGGCGCCGCCGCAGGCTCGGCACCGCGGAGCCGCGTCGTGGACCGGCTCCGGCTCTCGCGCAGGCAGCATCGAGCCGACGCGCCTCAGTCGCCGCCCGAAACGCGCGACAGGTCGGCCGCTCCCGAATCCGCCGCCGGCCGCCGTGCCACGGCGATCAGCGACAACCCGAAGGGCAGATTCAGTCGACGCTCCATCCGGAAGAGCGGCACCAGACGGTCGGCCACGCGGGCTTGCATCCCCGGCACCGTCGTCCGCCTGAGAATACGTCCATTGAGGAACCAGCCCGGCATGGAAAGGGCGTTTACGAAGAAGATCTCTTCGGTCTCGAACCCGACCTCCGACAGCAGGCGTCCGAGCGGTGCCTTCTCGTAGCGCCGATAGTGACCGATGGCCTCGTCCATCGCGCCGTAGAGGCCACCATGCGCAGGGACGAGGAGAACCAGCCGCCCACCGGGCTCCAACAATTCGAAGATTCGCTGGAGGGCGCTTCGGTCTCCCTCGATGTGCTCGAGCACGTTGAGGCAGATCACCGTATCGTAGGACTGCGAGGCCACGACGGGGGGTGGATCCTGGCCGAGATCATAGATCGCCGAGCGGACGTTCGCGCGGTGCTCGAAACGACGGGCCAGCAGTCGCGCGTACTCGACGTCCACGTCGGTCGCGAGCACGCGCTCACAGCCACGCAGATACTGGGTGATCGTCCCGGTCCCCGCACCCACTTCCAACACGCGTTGGCCGACCCGACCGCGGATCTGGTCGAAGAGGAAGGTGTTGTAGCGATCGAGCGCGGCCATCCGCCGCAGCGTCGCGTGCAGCGGGTCGCTCGCCTCGCGATCGTCGGTGAAGGCGCACCTCAGCATGGTCCAGACGGCGGCGACCGCGTCTTTCCAGCCAATCTTCTTCCCCTCGGCGTAGGACCGGCCGCTATAGGAGATCGGCACCTCGTAGATGCGTGCACGAAGCCGCGCGAGCTTCGCGGTGATCTCCGGCTCGATCCCGAATCGGTTCGAGTGCAGGCTCATGGCCTCGACCATGTCCCGGCGCATCGCCTTGTAGCCGGTCTCCATGTCGGTGAGGTTGAGATCGCAAAGCATGTTCGAGAGC
>JAPOLW010000340.1 GCA_029976905.1 bacterium
TTCAGTCGGCGTGAACTCGACGAGACCGTGGCCTGGGCGCAGTCCATCGGGGCCAAGGGGCTGGCGTGGATTCGTTGTACGGAGGAGGGGTGGCAGTCGCCGCTGGCGAAGTTCTTCGGCGACGGGGAACGGGAGAAGATCGAGGAGCGTACCGGGCTGCGAAAAGGAGGTGTGCTCTTTCTCGTCGCCGGACCGCGCAAGTACGCCCAATCGATCCTCGGGCAACTCCGTCTTCGCCTCGCGCACATGCTGGACATGGTGCCGGCCGATCGGTGGGACTACCTCTGGGTCACGGATTTCCCGCTACTCGAGTACAGCACCGAGGCCAAGCGTCTGGTGAGCGTCCATCATCCGTTTACCTCGCCGCGGGAGGAAGACCTGGAGCGACTCGAAAGCGAGCCGGAATCTGTCCTCGCCAATGCCTACGACGTGGTTCTCAACGGAACGGAATTGGGTGGTGGGTCGATCCGTATCCACCGACCGGACGTGCAGTCGCGTGTCTTCGCGGCCCTGGGCATCGACCCGGACGAAATGCGCTCGCAGTTCGGATTTTTGCTCGACGCTCTTTCCTACGGCGCCCCGCCGCATGGGGGCATTGCCCTGGGGCTCGACCGGCTGTGCATGCTTTGGCTGGGCGAACACTCCATTCGGGACGTCATCGCCTTCCCGAAGACCCAGAAGGCGCACGATCCGATGAGTGACGCACCGTCGGTCCCTGCGGCAAAGCAGTTGCGGGAACTGGGCTTGAAGTTCACGCAGAGTTGAGCCGGGCCGGCCGGTGCTGGCGCCCGCTGAGCCGGGTCAGGCGACGGCGGGCATCGATTCGCCCCACGCTTCGGCCACGCCGGCGTGGTAGATCCGACCTTCACCGATGTTCAGGGCGCGACGCAGCGGTTCGCTCTCGGCCAGAGCTCCTTCGATGCCGAGATCGGCGAGCAGGAGTGCGTACGAGAGCGTCGCATTGGTGAGGGCGTGGGTCGACGTATGCGGGACGATGGCAGGCATGTTGGTGACGCCGTAGTGCACGACGTCACACTCGCGGTAGATGGGGTCGCCGTGCGTCGTGGGACGGGAGGTCTCCGCTGTGCCTCCCTGGTCGATGGCGACGTCGACGACCGCGGCGCCGGGACGCATCGTCTCGACGAGGCTGCGGGTCAGGAGCTTCGGCGCGCGCGCGCCCGGGATCAGCACGGTGGAGATGACCAGGTCCGCGGCCGGAACCTCTTCCTCGATGTTGGCGCGGTTCGACATCACGGTCGTCACGTGGCCGCGAAGAATGTCGTGCATGTAGCGCAGCCGGTTCGGGTCGATGTCGAGAATGCTGACTTCCGCCCCGATGCCGACGGCGACCTGGCAGGCGCTGGCGCCGGCCATTCCGGCGCCGAGGATCACGACCTTTCCCGGCCGCACACCGGCTGCCCCGGGCAGGAGGATGCCGCGGCCACCGTTCTGGCGCTCGAGGCACCAGGCCCCGACCTGAACCGCCAGCCGGCCAGCCACCTCACTCATCGGTGCGAGCAGAGGAAGCGACCCATCGGGGAGTTGGAGCGTCTCGTAGGCGAGGGCGGTCGTTCCTGCGTCGACCAGGGCGCGCGTCAGGGGTTCGTCCGCAGCGAGGTGGAGGTAGGTGAACAACGCGAGGTCGCGGCGCAGGTAGCCGAATTCGCTCGGCATGGGTTCCTTCACCTTGAGGACGAGCTCGCTCTTGCCCCAGACCCCGGCGGCATCGCCGACGATCTCGGCGCCGGCGTCGACATAGAGCTCGTCGGGTAGACTCGAGCCGAGGCCGGCTCCTTTTTCGACACGAACTGTGTGCCCGTGGGCCACGAAGGCGGCGACGCCTCCCGGGGTCAGGGCGACGCGGTTCTCTTCGGACTTCACCTCGCGCGGAACACCGATGTTCATTGCTCCGTTCTACCACGGGTGAAAAGTTGAAGGGATCCCACCTCGTCGTCTTTGGCCGCGTCTGGTTGAGGCTGGGATTCGTCCCCGGGGCGCCAACGATCCGGGAGGAAACACCGCGCCCTCTACCGCGAAGGGCATAGCCGACCAATGGTGCAGGCGGGCGATGAACCTGCGGATCGTCACGCATGTCGCCGTCGGGTCGACGTCTTTACACCTCTGGAGGCGGCCCGTATAGACGCGACCCATGGCAGCGTTGGGTATTCGGATCGATGGGAAGGCGGCGGCCGAGCGGGTGCGAGAAGAGGTCCGTTCCCGGGTCGAGGCGATGGCCGATCGAGTGCGACCGGGCCTGGCGACCGTTCTGGTCGGCGATGATCCGGCTTCGGCGGTCTATGTGCGCAGCAAGCATCGCGCGTGCGAGAAGGTGGGGATCGAATCCGTCCATGTCGAGCTCCCGGCCACCGTCACGCAAAGCGAACTGATCGGACACATCGACGATCTGAACGCGCGCCCGGACGTGCACGGAATTCTCGTCCAGTTGCCGCTGCCCGAAGGCCTCGATGAGAAAGCGGTGATCGAGCGCGTCTCGGCCGCCAAGGACGTCGACGGCCTTCATCCCGTCAGCCAGGGACGCCTCCTCGCTGGCCAGCCGGGGCCGCGTCCGTGCACGCCGCTTGGCTGTATGCGGCTGCTCGACGAGGCGGGTGTGGATCCGCGCGGAAAGCGCGCGGTGGTGGTCGGGCGCAGCCTTCTGGTCGGCAAGCCGGTGGCTCTCTTGCTTCTGGAACGGCATGCCACCGTGACCCTCTGCCATTCCCGCACGACGGACCTGGCGGGTGAGATCGGTCGGGCGGACATCGTCGTGGCGGCGCTGGGTCGACCGCGGGCCATCCCCGGCGCCTGGATCAAGGAGGGCGCGACCGTGATCGACGTGGGCATCAATCGCATTGCGGAAGGACTGGTCGGAGATGTCGATTACGAAAGCGCGATCGAGCGTGCGGGGCACATCACGCCGGTACCGGGAGGCGTGGGGCCGATGACCATCGCGATGCTTCTTTCGAATACCGTCGAAGCGGCTTTGCGGAGCGTCGACGCCGATGTCTGAGCTGCGGCGGACGCCGCTCTACGATCGCCACCGGGCGGCCGACGCTCGTTTCGTCGACTTCGGCGGGTGGCAGATGCCCGTGCAGTACCGCGGACTGCTCCAGGAGCACGAGGCGGTGCGCGAGGCCGTTGGCGTCTTCGACGTCTCGCACATGGGTGAGATCGAGGTCGAGGGGGAGGGGGCACTGTCGCTTTGTCAGTCCCTCACGACCAACGACGCCGCACGTCTGTCGGTGGGGCAGGCGCAGTACACCGTCTGGTGCGCCGAAGACGGCGGTACCATCGACGATACGATCCTCTACCGCCGGGGCCCGAACCGCTTCCTCTTTTGCGTCAACGCGAGCAATGCGGCGACGTGCGCCTCCTGGATTCTCGAACGCGGCGGCCACGCCGCGGACGTCCGCATCTCGGATCGGAGTGCGGAAACGGCGCTCCTCGCGGTGCAGGGGCCCCGGGCGGCCGGGTTGGTGGCCGACGCGGGGGGATCCTGGCTGGAGGCGCTGGGACGCTTTGCATGCGCCGATGGCGAGTTGTTCGGGCATCCGGTTTTCGGGGCCCGCACCGGATACACCGGGGAGGACGGCTTCGAGATCTTCTGTGCGGCCGGCGTGGTGGGGGAGGTGTGGGATGCATTGTTGGCGCGTGGGGTCGAACCGATCGGTCTGGGCGCACGGGATACCCTTCGTCTGGAAGCGGGCCTGGCGCTCTATGGCCATGAACTGAGTCGCGACATCTCTCCCCTCGAGGCGGGGCTGGGATGGGCGGTGAAGCTCGACAGGGGCGACTTCGTCGGCCGCGCGGCCCTCGAGGCGCAGCAGCGCTCCGGGCCGCCCCGCCGCCTGATCGGACTCGCCCTCACCGACAAGGGAATCGCCCGCGAGGGCTATCCGGTGCGTGCTGGCGAGCAGGTGGTGGGCGTGGTCACCAGCGGGACGCGCTCCCCCACATTGAAGCGTTCCGTGGCGCTTGCCTTGGTCGCCGCGGAATCGGTAGACGCAGATCTGTCGATCGAGATTCGAGGACGTGCGGCGGCGGCCGAACGGGTGCAACGGCCCTTTTACCGCCGACCGACGAAGGGAAGGAACGGGACGTAAGCATGGAACTGCCGGAGGATTTGAAATACACCCGAGAACACGAATGGCTCTCTATCGAGGATGGGGTGGCCACCGTCGGGATAACGGACCATGCGCAGGAGCAGTTGGGCGAAGTCGTCTTCGTCGAGTTGCCCGCCGCCGGCGACAAGGTCGAAAAGTCGGAGCCTTTCGGGGTCGTGGAATCGACCAAGGCCGTCTCCGACATCTACGCCCCGGTTTCGGGTGAAGTCGCCGAGGTGAACGACGGTCTTCCCGACAGCCCCGAGTTGGTCAACGAAGATCCCTACGGGGATGGGTGGATGGTGAAGGTCACGATCGGCGACGACGCGGATCTCGAGGATCTGATGACTGCCGACGAGTATCGCCAATTCGTCGAAGAGCTCGGCGACGACTAGGTCGCCCCGGGCCTCGATCTACATCAGGCCAATTCGCAGTCGGCTCTCGACGGCGCGGATCCGTTGCTGGCGCACGCCGGGCTGGACGTTGGCCAGGATCTGGGCCTGGAAGATGAACTCGAACTTACCGTCGGTATTCGCCGCAGCAACGGGCGGGTTCGGGTCGAACGCCGCCTGCTTGAGTGCTTCGACCAGTGTCCGATCCATGGCCGGGCTGCCCGATCGATCGAGAACCTCGACCGAGGAGAGTGTGCCGGATTCGTCGAGAATCGCGCGCACGGTCACGAGTTGTGTCGCCGCCAGGATGTCGGGCCCGTCGAGGTCTCGGCGTTGGTAGATCAGTAGGTTCTGGAAGACGCGGGTCCCAACGCGTCGAACGAATGGCGCGAAGCGGTCGGCCTTCGT
>JAPOLW010000341.1 GCA_029976905.1 bacterium
GTCCTCACGCGAATTCGCGTGCATCAGGAGCATGCGGCCGATCTTCTCCTTCTTGTCCTTCACCGAATTCAGGTAGCCGCCCTTCACAAGGACGCCCGAGTAAATGCGCACGAAGGTGAGCGAGCCGACGAACGGATCGGTCATGATCTTGAAGGCAAGGCCGCTGAATGGAGCGTCGTCGGAGCTCGCGCGCGACTCGGTATCGCCCTTCGGGGTCACGCCTTCGACGGCCGGCTTGTCGAGCGGCGACGGGAGGTAGTCGACCACGGCGTCGAGGAGAGGCTGGACGCCCTTGTTCTTGAAAGCGGTTCCCGCGAGAACGGGAACGATGGCTCCCCCGAGAGTCGCCGTCCGAACGGCTCTCTTCACCTCCTCGAGGGTGATCTCTCCCCCCTCGAGATACTTCTCCATCAACGCCTCGTCGGAGTCGGCCACGGCTTCCATCAGGGTCTCGCGACCCGCAGCCGCGGCGTCGGCCAACTCGGCCGGAATGTCATCGATCCGGAAGTTCGCGCCCAGGCTCTCTTCGTCCCAGACGATTGCCTTCATTGCGACGAGATCGACGACGCCCCGGAAATCGTCCTCGGCTCCGATGGGCACGTGAAGAGGAACGGCGTTGCCGCCAAGCCGGTCCTTGATCATCTGAACGGCGCGGTCGAAGTCCGCCCCGACGCGGTCCATCTTGTTGACGAAGCAGATGCGGGGGACGCCGTATTTGTCCGCCTGACGCCACACCGTCTCCGATTGGGGTTCGACTCCGGCAACGGAGTCGAAGAGGGCGACGCAACCATCGAGCACCCGCAGCGATCGCTCCACCTCGATGGTGAAGTCGACGTGCCCCGGGGTGTCGATGATGTTGATGCGATGGCCATCCCACTCGCAGGTCGTCGCCGCGGACGTGATGGTGATGCCGCGCTCCTGCTCCTGCTCCATCCAGTCCATCGTGGCCGCGCCGTCGTGGACCTCACCGATCTTGTAGTTGATTCCGGTGTAGAAGAGGATGCGCTCGGTGGTCGTGGTCTTGCCGGCATCGATGTGGGCCATGATGCCGATGTTGCGCGTGCGTTCGAGTGGGGTCTGACGAGCCATGATGAACTCTGATCCGGGTGTCCCAGGCTACCAGCGGTAGTGCGAGAAGGCGTTGTTCGCCTCCGCCATCCGGTGGGTGTCTTCCTTCTTCTTCACGGCGTTCCCGCGCTGGGAAGCCGCATCCATCAATTCCCCGGCCAGACGCTCCACCATGGATTTCTCGTGACGCGCCCGGCTGCTCTGCACCAGCCAACGCATCCCCAGAGCCGAACGCCGGACCTGACGGACCTCGATCGGCACCTGGTAGGTGGCACCGCCGACGCGGCGCGAGCGCACCTCGACGGCCGGCTTCACGTTGTCGAGCGCCTTGCGGAAAACCGCGACCGGATCCTCCCCGGTCCGCTCCTGGATGAGATCGAGAGCACCGTAGAAAATTCTCTCCGTCAGGCTCTTCTTTCCGCCGATCATCATGTTGTTCATGAATTTCGTGACCAGGCGGTCGTGGTATTTCGGGTCCGGCAGCACATCGCGCCTACGGACCTCTCCTTTACGTGGCATCGCTCTCTCGTTCCCAAATCGAGCCGCCGACCCTAAAGATCGTCTCGGCTCATGCCGATACACACCGTGCAGCCGTTCCCTCTCCGGGGTTCGGTTACCGGCGGGTCTCCATTCCGGGCCTTTCCGCCCGGAATCCTCCCACTCTATCGTGGACGAACGTCTTGTCTGGACGCCCCCGCTCCCTACTTGGGGCGCTTGGCGCCGTACTTCGACCGCCCCCGCTTTCGATCCTGGACGCCAACGGCGTCGAGGGTCCCCCGCACCACGTGGTAGCGGACACCCGGAAGATCCTTCACACGGCCCCCGCGAATGAGCACGACCGAGTGCTCCTGGAGGTTGTGACCGATCCCAGGGATGTACGAGGTCACTTCGATGCCGTTGGTGAGACGCACACGCGCCACCTTGCGAAGGGCCGAGTTCGGCTTCTTCGGCGTGGAGGTATACACGCGCGTACACACGCCCCGCTTCTGCGGAGATTTCTGCAGGGCCGGAGTGTTCACCTTGCGCCGCTGTTTCTGGCGCCCCTGCTTCACAAGCTGATTGATGGTCGGCATCCGTAGTTCGTATCCGTATCCTTGCACCTCAGTGGTTCCGCTACTGCTTCCGGAACTTGAGAGTGCCAATCTCTAATGACCCGCGAATCCTAGGAAAATCGGCGCTTTTCGACATGGCTCAATGCGTCAACCAGGGCGAGGATAGCGCTGAAGCAGAAACCTTTAGGAAACAGAGGCTAAGGTGTCAAGCGACCTCCACGGTGTGGTCGCCCACCAGCCCGGCCTCCTCGTCGGGAAGGCTTCCCGACGAGGGTTCGTGGACCTCCACCTCGAGCGCGTTGTACTGCTTCACTCCCGTGCCCGCCGGGATCAAACGACCCATGATGACGTTCTCCTTGAGACCCGTCAGCCGGTCGAGCTTCCCGTTGATTGCCGCTTCGGTGAGCACCTTGGTCGTCTCCTGGAAGGAGGCCGCCGAGATGAAGCTCTCGGTCGAGAGGCTGGCCTTGGTGATTCCGAGCAGCAACGGTTCGGCCTGAGCCTGCTCGCCCCCGCTTTCCACGGCGCGCTGGTTCTCCTCCTCGAAGCGCCACTTCTCGACGTGGTCGCCGATGAGGAACTCGGTGTCCCCGACCGTGGTAATGCGCACCCGCCGCAGCATCTGCCGGACGATCACTTCGATGTGCTTGTCATTGATGCGCACACCTTGAAGCCGGTAGATCTCCTGCACCTCGTCGACGAGGAACTTCGCGAGGGCTTTCTCACCCATGATGGTGAGGATGTCGTGCGGATTCGAGGACCCGTCCATGAGCGCATCCCCAGCGCGCACGTGGTCGCCTGGATGGGCGCGCATGTGCTTGCCCTTTGGAATCAGGTACTCGCGCTTCTCACCGACTTCGGGCGTGACCTCTACCTTGCGCTTGCCCTTGGTGTCCTTCCCGAAGGAGACCACGCCGTCGATCTCACTGACGATCGCGAACTCCTTGGGCTTGCGCGCCTCGAACAATTCGGCCACGCGCGGAAGACCACCGGTGATGTCTTTGGTCTTCGTCGTCTCTCGCGGCATCTTGGCAAGCACGTCTCCGGCCCGGACCTCCTGGCCGTCGACGACCGCGAGGTGGATGCCCACGGGCAGCTGGTATCGGGCATCCTGACCGCTTTCGAGCACGACCGTCTTGCCGTCCGCTCCCTTGATGGAGATGCGCGGGGTCGGCTGGGCCACCTCCTCCTTTTTGGCCCGGGTGGTCTTCTTCTTGCTCTTCGACTTCGGGGATTTCTCCTCGACGCCAGCCGATTGGCTCGCGCTGTAATCGATCACCACCGTCGTCGAAAGACCCGTGCGCTCGTCGAGCCGGTCTTCCATGGTGAGGCCAGGCCGGAGATCTCCAAACTTCACGGTGCCGGAGGTCTCGGTCAGCAGGGGAACGGTGTAGGCATCCCACTCCGCGATCAGCTCGCCGCGCTTGACCGCACCGCCGTCCTCGACCTTGATCTTCGCTCCCGGAACGATCGGGTAACGCTCGCGCTCGCGCTCACGACCACCGTCCTCGCTCACTTCGACGATCGACACCTGCCCATTTCGGGACATGGCGACGCGGTCCCCATCCTTGTTCGTCACCACCTTGAGGCCCAGGTAGCGCACGAGACCGTCGTGGCGCGCCTCCAACTCGGTCTGCTCGATCTGGCGGCTCGCCGCACCACCAATGTGGAAGGTCCGCATCGTCAGCTGCGTCCCAGGCTCACCGATCGATTGCGCGGCAATCACACCGATCGCTTCACCGATGTTGACCATGTGACCGCGCGCGAGATCGCGCCCGTAGCACGCGCAGCAAACCCCGCGGGTCGCCTGACACGTGAGCACCGAACGGATGGTCACGTGATCGACGTTGGCCTCTTCGAGCTCGACGACCTTTTCTTCGTCGATCTCCTCATTCGCCTCGACCAGAAGCGTATCGTTGAACGGATCGCGAATTTCCTCGAGGGCCACCCGGCCCAGGACGCGATCGCCGAGAGACTCGATGATCTCGCCGCCCTCCATCAACGGCGTCATCTCGATGCCGTCGAAGGTCCCGCAGTCGTCCTCGGTGATGATGCAATCCTGGGCGACGTCGACGAGCCGACGCGTCAGGTATCCCGAATTTGCGGTCTTCAGTGCGGTATCCGCCAGGCCCTTACGCGCCCCGTGCGTGGAGATGAAGTACTGCAGCACGGTCAGGCCTTCGCGGAAGTTGGCGGTGATGGGAGTTTCGATGATCTCGCCCGACGGCTTCGCCATGAGACCGCGCATTCCGGCAAGCTGGCGAATCTGCTGCGCCGAGCCCCGCGCGCCCGAGTCAGCCATCATGAAGATCGGGTTGAAACTTTCGACCTCGTGCAACTCTCCCTTGTTGTCCGCGATCTTCTCGGTGCGGATCTCGTGCATCATGGCGTCGGCGATCTGGTCTGTCTTCTGCGCCCAGATGTCGACCACCTTGTTGTAGCGCTCACCCTCGGTGATGAGACCGTTGGCATGCTGTTCGGCGATCTCGGCGACTTCCTCGTTCGCCTTGGCAATGAATTCGGTCTTCGAATCGGGAATCCGCATGTCCTTGATCCCGATCGAAATCCCGGCGCGGGTCGCATGGAGATAGCCGACGTCCTTGAGCTTGTCGGCGAAGATGACGGTCGCCTTGTTCTGCGCGCGCCGGTAGGAAAGGTCGATCAGCTCGGCGAGCTGCTTCTTCTTCATGACCTTGTTGACTTCGGAGAATTCGATCTCCTCGGGCACGATCTCGTAGAGGAGCACCCGTCCCACGGTCGTCTCGATCCGCTC
>JAPOLW010000342.1:0-4567 GCA_029976905.1 bacterium
GATGACCGCATCGGCGTGCTTCATCTCCCCGATGGACTCGCTTCGGCTGTGCGCCGAGAGTCTCTCGAACCCCCAGTTCGCACACATGCGGTGATGGATGAAGTATTGGTTGATTCCGGTCAGCTCGCCGGTGAGGACATCGTTCAGAGCTTCGATGATCTTCTTGTTCCCCTTCATGACCTGAGAATACCACGAGGCCCGGAGGGCAGGAAGAGAGATCGCACACCCCAAGTTCCCTTGAAAGTGGAAGTCGTTTTCAGTCGTGCCGGTTGACATTGGCCTCTCCCGTCGTCATCGATTTGCGGTGACATGCAAAGAAGCATTCAGGAGATCACCGATTCCGTCTGCGCGGCCGGAGCGTGGGTCCCTCCGCTGCGCGAGGAGATCGGCAAGACGATCGTCGGCCAGAACGACCTGATCGATCGGCTACTGGTCGCGCTACTCGGAAACGGCCACGTTCTGCTCGAGGGCGTCCCCGGCCTCGCCAAGACCCTCTCCCTCAAGACATTGGCGGCCGCCACGCAGGCGGCCTTCCAGCGCCTGCAATTCACGCCCGACATGCTGCCGGCCGACATCGTCGGCACCCTGATCTACTCACCGCAGGACGGCGGGTTCGTCACCAAGCAGGGGCCGATCTTTGCGAATCTCGTCTTGGCCGACGAGATCAACCGGGCACCCGCAAAGGTCCAGAGCGCCCTGCTCGAAGCCATGCAGGAGCATCAGGTCACGATCGGCGAACAGACCTTCTCCCTGCCCGACCCCTTTCTGGTCCTGGCGACCCAAAACCCAATCGAGCAGGAAGGGACCTACCCCCTCCCGGAGGCCCAGGTCGATCGGTTCATGCTCAAGGTCGTGGTGGCCTATCCGACGCGCGAGGAGGAGCGGGCCATCCTCGACCGCATGGCCCACTCGGGGGCCGCGCCTTCGGTGCAACCGGTGCTCGACCCCTCCCATCTCGTGCGCGCCCGAAGGGTGGTCGACGAGATCTACGTCGACGACAAGGTCAAGGACTACATCGTCGATCTGGTGCGGGCGACCAGGGATCCGGAGGCCTTCGGGGCGCGACTGGAGGGCCTCGTCCAGATGGGCGCCTCACCGCGCGCCACGATCTATCTCACCCTGGCCTCGCGGGCACACGCGTTCCTCCAGGGGAGAGGCTACGTGACGCCGCAGGACGTGAAGACGATCGGTTTCGACGTGCTCCGCCACCGGGTGGTGCCCAGCTACGAAGCCGAAGCCGAAAATCTGACGAGCGAGGATCTCGTCGGCCGGATCTTCGATTCCATACCGGTCCCCTGATGACACCCGAACGGACGCGGGAGATCTTCGAAAAAGTCCGCCAGATCGAGATCCGCACGAGTCGTCTCGCGCGCGACACCTTCGCGGGACAATACCATTCCGTCTTCAAGGGACGTGGGATGGATTTCGACGAAGTGCGTGAGTACGTCCCCGGGGACGAAATCCGCAGCATCGACTGGAACGTCACCGCACGCACCGGGCGCCCCTTCGTCAAGAAGTACACCGAGGAGCGCGAATTGACGCTTCTGCTCCTCGTCGACCTGAGCGCATCGGGGCATTTCGGGTCCGCGGCCCAGACCAAGCGGGAACGGGCCGCCGAAGTGGCCAGCGTGCTCGCCTTTGCCGCCATCCGCAACAACGACAAGGTGGGCCTGATCCTCTTCACCGACGGCGTCGAGCAATACCTGCCCCCCAAAAAGGGGCGTCGGCACGTCCTACGTCTCGTCCGCGAGATTCTCTTCTTCGAACCGCAGAGTCGGGGCACGGATCTCGCGCACGCGCTGCGCTTCGCACACCAGGTGGTGCGTCGCCAGGCCGTGGCATTCCTCTTGTCGGATTTCCTGGTGCCGGGCGACGAAGAAGAACCCGGCCCAGAGTTGCGGCGGTCGCTCGAACTCGTCCACCGCCGCCACGACCTGGTTGCGATGGTCGTGTCCGACGACCGCGAGAATGAGTTACCTCGCATCGGACGGATGACGCTCGAGGATGCCGAAACCGGGGAACTGCTCGAGATCGACACCGCCGATGACGCGGTACGCGAGCGTTTTCGCGATCGCGCGGAGAGACGCCGCGAAGCCTTGCGCAAAGTCCTGCGCAGCACGGGCATCGATACGCTCGAGATCGACTCCGCACGACCCTACCTGGCGCCGCTTCGACGTTTCTTCCGGACACGGGCAGCACGGCGCGGATGACTCCGGACGGAAACGACACCGCCACCCTCCAGGCGGCCGAGGACATCCGGGACATCCGCGGTCTCGTCCAGATTCCGTCGCCCACCGCTCTTCTGCCGTGGCTTCTGCTCGGTGCCGCCGTGATCGCGGCACTCGTAGTCCTGGTGCGACGGCGACGGGCGCGCCCGGAGACCCCGATCCCACCCGACGCCCTCGCGCTTGCCGCGCTCGACCGCGCCCGGGCCTGGATGACGCCGGAGCACGCCGAGAAATTCGCCACCGCCGTGTCGACCGCCATCCGCCTCTACATCGAAGCCCGGTTCGAACTGCGGACGTCGCGCAAGACGACCGAAGAATTCCTGCGCGGCGCAGCACAGACGCCCATTGCGGGTTTGACCGACCACGTGTCGGGACTCGAAGAGATCCTCCGGCGCATGGATCTCGTCAAATTCGCTCGCGCGCCGCTCGAGGAGCAGGAAATGGACGGCCTGCTCGCCGCCGCGCTCGACTTCGTTCGCGCGACGCGGCCACAGGCGGAGTCGAGCTCGTGAGATTTGCGACCCCAGCTGCGCTCTGGCTCCTTTTCCTCGCGCCCGTCGTATGGCTCGCGCAGGGTCGGATCGGGCGGGCCGCCGCCCTGCAATATCCCTCGATCGGTCTCGTTGGAGATCTGGGGCGCCGACCGTCTTCCCGGGCTGGCCTCTCCCTTCTCCTCCTGCGGGCCCTTGGCGTGGCGCTTCTCGTTCTCGCCCTCGCACGCCCGCAGCAGGGGTTGGGCGCGGCCGAAGTCGAGACCAGCGGCATCGACATTCTTCTGGCGATCGACGTCTCGGGCTCCATGCGCGCACTCGACTTTGCGCAAAGGAACCAGCAGATCAGTCGCCTCGACGCGGTTCGCGACGTCGTGAAGGATTTCATCGGCGCCCGCCCCGGAGACCGCATGGGTCTGGTCGCCTTTGCGGGACGCCCCTACCTCGTGAGTCCCCTGACGCTCGACCACGACTGGCTCCTTCAAAACCTCGACCGGCTTCAGATCGGCCTCGTCGAAGACGGCACCGCGATCGGCTCCGCACTCGCCGCCGGAACCAACCGCCTCCGCGACCGCGAGGCTCGATCGCGCATCGTCATCCTGCTCACCGACGGCGTCAACAATGCCGGGAAGATCTCGCCGGAGATGGCCGCCGAAGCCGCCCGCGCCCTCGGCCTCAAGGTGTACACGATCCTCGCCGGCACCGGCGGAGAGGTTCCCATCCCCTCGACCGACCGCTTCGGCCGCCAACGCATCGTCACAGCCCGGGTGGATGTCGACGAAGAGACCCTGGCCCGGGTCGCCGAGGTGACCGGCGGCCGATTCTTCCGCGCCACCGATGTCGACTCCCTCGCGCAGATCTACGAGGAGATCGACGCCATGGAAACCACGACCGAGACCCTCGAACGCTTCGAGAGCTATCGCGAGCTGTACCCGTGGCTGGTCCTCGCCGGACTTCTTGTCCTCGCCGCCGAGCGTTTCCTGGCCGAGACCCGGCTTCGGAGGCTACCCTGAGCTTCGCGGAGCCCATTTGGCTGCTTTGCGGCGCGGCCGTGCTCGTCGCAGCGGTCTTCGCGTGGCGCCTCGCCGACCGTCGCCGCCGCCGCGACCTCGAGCGCTTTGCCGCTGCGGGCCTGGTCGACGAGTTGACCCTCTCGCTCTCTCGTCGGGGTCGACTTGCCAAACGCCTCCTCGTCTTGGCGGCGACTTTTTCGTGCTTCGCGGCTCTCGCGGCACCCGAGGCAGGATTCGATTGGGAAGAAACCCAAAGACGCGGCATCGACGTTCTCCTCGCCGTCGACGTCTCGCGCAGCATGCTCGCACGCGATGTCCAACCGGACCGGCTTCAGCGAACCAAACTCGCCGTCGACGATCTCGTCCGCCGCCTCGGGAGCGACCGGCTCGGGCTCATCGGCTTTGCCGGAACGGCCTTCCTCCAGTGCCCGCTCACGCTCGACCACGCAGCCTTCCGGAGAGCCCTCGACGCTCTCGGCCCGAACACCATTCCGGCACCCGGGAGCAACCTCGCCAGCGCCCTCGACGTGGCCCGGGCCGCACTGGCAACCGAAGCCAGGAACATCAAGCTCCTGATCCTCTTCAGTGACGGCGAAGATCTTCGGGGGGGTGCGATCGCCGCCGCCGAGCGCGCAAAGGACGAGGGCATACGCGTCTTCACCGTCGGCGTCGGAACGCCAGCCGGAGAACTGATCCCGTTGACCGACGACGACGAGACCGGCGGAATCTCCGACGCGGAACCCGACAACGCCGCGTTCGTGCTCCACCTGGACCTCGCATCGTGGCGCGCGATGGGCGGCGGCGGCCCCGACGGGCGCGCCGAGCCCGAGGACGC
>JAPOLW010000342.1:4577-4881 GCA_029976905.1 bacterium
CGTCAAAGATCCTTCTGGTCGCATCGTGAAGTCACGACTCGATGAAGACACGCTGAAGCGGGTCGCGAAGATCGCCGACGGCTTCTACGTTCCACTCGGGCCACGGGCCGGAGGAATCGACGAACTCGTCGAACGGGCGCTCGCGCCGCTGCCGCGCGAGGAATTGGCCTCCCGACTGCGACGCATTCCGCGCAATCGCTATCGCTGGCCCCTGACGCTGGCGATCGCCCTCCTCCTGCTCGAACCTTTTGTCGGCGAGCGACTGCGGAGGGCGTCACCCCGCGCCCGAACCATGCGCAACCCC
>JAPOLW010000343.1 GCA_029976905.1 bacterium
GGCAGTCACGTCGACCCGGCGATGAACCCGGCGCCAGCCGGTGTGCTCGCGAAGATGAAGAACCGCATGGGGGATTGGTTCCGGGAATTTTTCTGAGCCGGACGAAGGTATTCGACCGGCCCGCGGGGCCGGAAGCCGCGATGAGATGAGGCGAGGAGGCTGGGGATGAACGACATAGTGGGAGTGGAGCAAGACGGCGCGCAGATCAAGGTCATCGGCGTCGGTGGAGGCGGCGGCAACGCGGTCAATACGATGATCCAATCGGGAATGCCCGGGGTGGACTTCGTGGCGGCAAATACCGACGCCCAGGCCCTGGCGGCGAATCTGGCGCCCGTGAAATTGCAGCTCGGGACGGCATTCACCAAGGGGCTGGGCGCGGGGGCCAACCCGTCGATCGGGCGCCAGGCGGCCGGAGAGGACATCGAGACGCTGCGAGACCTCCTTTCCGGCGCCGACATGGTTTTCGTCACCGCGGGAATGGGCGGTGGCACGGGAACGGGTGGCGCACCGGTCATCGCGGCCGCGGCAAAGGAGCTCGGCGCCCTGACGGTCGGCGTCGTGACCAAGCCCTTCGTTTTCGAGGGCAAGCGGCGGATGCGGCAGGCCGAGGAGGGCATCCTCGAGCTCAAGGAGAGCGTCGACACCCTGATCACCATTCCGAATCAGCGACTTCTTTCGGTGTCGAGTCGCAACATGCCGATCCTCGAGACCTTCCGGAAGGCCGATGACGTACTCCTGCAGGCGGTGCGGGGCATCTCCGACCTCATTACGGTCCGTGGACTGATCAATCTCGACTTCGCCGACGTGCGCACGATCATGAACGAGATGGGGATGGCCATGATGGGAGCGGCCATGGCCGACGGTGAGAACCGTGCGGTCGAGGCAGCGCAGAGGGCGATTTCCTCGCCGTTGCTCGATGACATCTCGATCCAGGGAGCGCGCGGTGTGTTGATCAACATCACCGGCGGTGAAGACCTCTCGCTGCACGAGGTCAACGAGGCGGCGACCCTCATCCAGGAAGAGGCCCACGAGGATGCGAACATCATCTTCGGTGCGGTGATCGACGAGTCGATGGGGGAGAACCTCCGCATCACCGTGATCGCGACCGGCTTCGGGGACGTCGAGTCCGACGAACGACCCGTCGATCATTTCACCCCGCAGGCGCGTCCCGATCTGCGCCGGGGAGTCGGTCCGACGCCGATCCAGCAAGCGCCGGCCGCCGGGCAGCGACGCGCCGAGCGCTTCGATGCTTCCGGGCGACGCGTGGTTCGCATGGGCTTGATCGAGGACGGTGCGGACCCCGTGTGGCACAAGGGGGCGACCGACGGCGGCGACCCGGACATGACGGGCGCGGGCGGCGAGGAAGACGAACTCGACATTCCGACGTTTCTGCGAAAGCAGGCCGACTGAGCGCATCCGGCCGGGTCGCGCCGCCCTCGTCGGGCGGCGCGGACCCGGTTTGCGATGCCGACGAGCACGGTCAGGGCGGCGCCTCCCCCGGGGCGCCGTTTTTCGTGGCGGGCCGCCGATGCGTCCGCGGCGACGACGTCGGAGTTGTCGTCCCGCGGATCGGGGTGTAGCCTCCACCTGGTGAGCCGCGGTCCCCACGAGCGGGCTCGGCAGCGGCTCGCTGCGGAGACCCATCTCGGCCCTCGGCCGCCGATTTCCTCGGACCTTTCGGTCTGCCTCGTCTATCCCAATACCTACGCGGTCGGGATGGCGAACCTCGGTTTCCACTCGATCTACGACATCCTGGTGCGCGCCAACGTTGCCGTGGAGCGCGCATTCCTCCCCGACGATCCCCGCCGCGAGCGTGTGCGGACGCTGGAATCAGGTCGAGCGTTTTCGGACTTCGACATCGTCGCGTTCTCGATCTCGTTCGAGACGGATTACGTGCACGTGCTCGATCTGCTCGCAGGGGCGGGGATCACCCTGTCGCGGGCCGCTCGTGACGATCGCGAGCCTCTGGTCATGGCGGGCGGGCCCGCGGTCTTCCTCAACCCCGAACCGCTCGCCGACTTCGTCGACCTCTTCTTGATCGGCGAGGGTGAGGAGATGGTCCCCGAGTGGCTCGACGCCGTGCGCGGGTCGCGCGGCGGTCGCGCACGCCGTCTCGACGCTTCGGCCGCGATCGACGGCGCCTATCGCCCCGATCGTTGGCCGTCGGATCCCGCGGATCGCGTCGGCGGAGCGCGCGTCCGCCGGCGCTACGTTGCGCGGTTGGACGACGCCCCGACCCAGACGCGCATCCTCGCGCCCGAGGCCGTCTTTGGCGACATGATGCTCGTCGAGGCGAGTCGTGGCTGTGAGTGGGGGTGCCGTTTCTGTGCCGCCGGGTTCATGTATCGCCCGGTGCGCCATCGCAGTCGCGCGTCGCTGCGGCGCTCGGTTCTCGAGGACGCCCTACCGCATCGCTCCACGATCGGCCTCGTCGGCGCCGAGATGGCCAGTCAGCCGGGGATCGCGAGCCTCTGTCGGGAGATTGCCGACCGCGGCGGCCGCGCTTCTCCGTCCTCACTCAAGGCAGATCTGGTGGGCCCGGAATTGGCCGAAGCCTTGACGCGCGGACGCACCAACTCGGTCACGGTGGCGCCCGAGGCGGGTTCGGAGAGACTTCGCCGGGTGATCAACAAGAATCTGACCGAGAGCGAGATCCTGCGGGCGGCGACGCTTCTGGCGGCAGAAGGCGTGCGCGGCCTGAAGTTGTATTCGATGATCGGGCTCCCGACGGAAACCGATGAGGACGTCGTCGAACTCGTCGGGCTTGCCGCCCGGATTCGCGAACGTTTGCCCGGTGGGGTCGGTCGCATCACGCTTTCGATCAATCCTTTCGTGCCCAAACCCTGGACGCCGCTGCAATGGGAGCCGATGACGGATCTCTCGACGGTACGGCGGCGGGCACGCCTGCTTTCGAAGGAGACGTCGTCGATGCCCGGGGTCACCGTCGATCTCGAGTCGCCCCGGGACGCCTATTGGCAGACGCTGCTCTCGCGGGGAGACCGTCGGGTCGGGGCCGTGCTGGAGCGCGTCCACGAGGCGGGTGGCCGGTTCTGGCCCGTCTTGCGTCGGGCCAATCAGGAGGGTGGGTTGGGGGCTTGCCCGGCGCCCGATCACTTCGTTCACCGGCGCTACGAGACCGATGAACCTCTTCCCTGGGACTTCATCGACCACTCGGTAGACAAAGGCTACCTGGTCGCCGAGTGGCGCAAGGCCTTGCTCGAGCGTGAGACTCCGCCGTGCGACGTTGCCACGTGTCGGACCTGCGGGGCCTGCTGAGTTCCGGCGATGATCCTCGGCAACGGCGTCGACATCGCAGAGATCGACCGCATCGAGCGTGCCCTCGCGGCGCCCTATGGCGCGCGACTTCGCCATCGCGTCTTTACGGCAGAGGAGCAGTCCTACTGTGAGAGTCGTCGTCGGGGTCGCGCGCAGAGTTACGCGGCTCGCTTTGCGGCCAAGGAAGCGGTGATGAAGGCTCTCGGGGTGGGTTGGGGACGCCACGCGGGCTGGCTCGATGTCGAGGTCGTGCGGGCTCGGGGCGAGGCGCCGCGCGTGGTGCTGCATGGCGCGGCGGCGCGCACGGCGGCGCGCCTCGGGATCGAGCGCTTCGCTCTGTCGCTCGCCCACGCCGGCGGTCTGGCTCTCGCCTTCGTGGTCGGCGAGGGAGAGCGCCCCGGCGACGCCGGAGACTTGCCCAGAGCCGATCGGTAGCGCGATGCCGGAACCAGCCGTTGCCTACCGGGCGGCACTTGCTAACCAACGGTGCGTACCATGAGGTCTGCCGTCGCCGAGCGGCGTGCCCGGAGCGGCGCGCAAACGCCCCCCCGCATCCACGACGCGGCCGAGAAAGGGTGCGCCGACGAGAGGTGGGCATGACCGAGTTCGATCCGTTTGCGTACGACTTCCACGAGGACCCGTATCCCACCTACGCCTGGCTGCGGGAGGAAGCGCCCTGCTACCGAAACGATCGGTTGGATTTCTGGGCCTTGTCCCGGCACGCCGACGTGGCCGCGGCCTTCAAGGATCACGAGCGCTTCTCCAATCGCGCTGGCGTGGCCCTCGAGCAGCATTCCACCGAGGACCCGGAGAAGGTCATGTTCATCCTCGGGATGGATCCACCCCGGCAGCAGAAGTTCCGAAGCCTCGTGTCGAAAGCCTTCACCGGCCGCCGCGTCGACGAACTCGCCGTGCGAATCCGGGAGATCGCGCGGGCGCATGCGCAACGGGCGGCCGAGGGCGGCTCGTGCGATTACATCGGCGACTTTGCCGGCAAACTGCCCATGGACGTCATCTCCGAGATGCTGGGCGTTCCCGAGGCCGATCGGGACGAGCTGCGTGCGCTCGCCGATCGCGTCATGCATCGCGAAGACGGCCTGAAGGAGATTCCACCCGAGTCCGCGGCTGCCTCGTTGGAATTGATCACCTACTACATCGACTTCGTGAAGGAGCGTCGGCGGGCGACCGGCGATGGCCTCGTCGACGCCCTGCTCGAGGCGACGGTGGACGGCGAGCACCTCACCGACGACAACGTCATCAGCTTTCTCTTCTTGATGACGATCGCCGGGAACGAGACCACGACCAAGTTGCTTGCCAACGCCGTCTATTGGTTGGCCCGCAACCCCGAGCAGCGCCGCGCGGTCGAGGCCGATCCCGGCCTCGTGCCGCGATGGGTCGAAGAGACGTTGCGGTACGACAATTCCAGTCAGATCCTCGGTCGCGTCACCACGCGCGATGTCGAAATGCACGGCCGCACGATCCCGGAAGGGGACCGGGTCTTGCTGCTGGTCGGTGCAGCCAACCGTGACCCCCGGGTGTTCGAGGCCCCCGACCGCTTCGACATTCGCCGTGATTGCAGCGAATTCGTGTCCTTCG
>JAPOLW010000344.1 GCA_029976905.1 bacterium
CCCCTTGACGTCGAGGCCCCGAGAGGCGAGGTCGGTCGCCACCACCACCCGGGTCTCGCCCGAGCGAAGTCCCGCCAGCGTGCGCTCCCGCGCGGACTGCGACTTGTTGCCGTGGATCGCCGAAGCGGGAATCCCGCGACGGGTGAGCTTCTGGGCCAGTCGGTTGGCCCCGTGCTTGGTGCGTGTGAAGACCAGCGCCCGATCGATCGCCCCGTCCTGCAACAATTCGACGAGGAGGGGGGCCTTCTGTGTGGGGGCGACGAAATACACCGACTGCTCGATGGGCTCGCCCGTCGAGGACACGGGATCGACCGCGATCCGCTCCGGTGCGTTCAGGAATTGTGCTGCCAGAGCCTCGATCTCCACCGGAAGCGTCGCCGAGAACAACATGGTCTGGCGACGGGACGGGACGCGGGCCATGAGACGCCGGATGTCGTGGATGAAGCCCATGTCGAGCATTCGGTCGGCCTCGTCGAGAACCACGAACCGGGCCCGATCGAGGCGGGCCGATCCGTCGGATACGAGATCGAGGAGGCGGCCGGGTGTCGCGATCAGGATGTCGACCCCGCGTCGCAGAGCGCGCACCTGCGGCTCGCGCCCGACGCCGCCGAAAACGACCAGATGGCGGAGATCTGACCCCGCCGCGTAGCGCCCGAAGCTGTCACCAATCTGGAGCGCCAGCTCGCGGGTTGGCGCGAGCACGAGCGCGCGCGGGTGACCCGGGCGCGGGCGCTGGTCCTCTTCGTCGAGGATCTGCAGCATCGGGATCGAGAACGCCGCCGTCTTGCCGGTGCCCGTCTGGGCGCAGCCCAGAACGTCGGAGCCGGCCAGAAGGCGCGGAATCGCCGCTTCCTGGATGGGCGTCGGGGCGGCATAGCCAGCCGCCGACACGGCCGCGTGGAGGGGGCCGGCGAGGGAGAAATCGGAAAAACGCAGCGCCGGGGGGGCGGACTGCGCAGGTTGGTCGTTGGAGTTCAAAAAAAACCTTTCAGGAAAACACGTCGACATCGGCTCACTCGAGCCGCGTGCGGCGTGGGCGCACGAGGTGCGCAGCATACGGATCGCGCGTCTTCCGGCTCGCCCTAGAGCCGCGACGGCCGGTCCGGGGAAAAGCGGTTTCCCGGGTTGGGCAGGGCGGTCCTCTGCGGAGCCGTTGGAGGCGGGCAGAGGGCCAAACCGTCACCAGATGCTTCGCATACGGGCGGGCTCGCCGCAACCGTGTTTCGAGGTCGTTGCGGGGTGGCCCCTCCCGGGCCGCGCAGGCTCAGCGAGGGAGGCCGACCGGAAGGCTGCCTTCCTCCTCCCGGCCGAAGAGGACGTCCAGGATCTCGTCGGTCGCACCAAGTCCGCCCAGGTGCCCTTCTCCCGGGCGGAGGCGAAAGTGGGCATCCGGCAGGATCTGCGCCATGTGCTCCCCGTGGGCCGCTGGCACCACGTTGTCGGCATCGCCGTAGAAGAAGTGCGCTTGCGTGCGCACATCGCGCAACGCAAAACCCCACGGCCGACCGAAAAGCATCACGTCGAAGAGGAGAGCCTCCATCCGCGAGCGACTCCCGTGCAGGAGATCCTCGTGGAACATGCTGCGCGTGGCCGGGTCGGCGAAGACCAGGGCGTCGCCGGGGGGCAGGAGTTGCAAGAAGAGATCGGTGACCTCGTCGGCCAGGGGCCGCAGGGCGAAGACGAGTCCGCGCATACCGGCGCCGAGGGGCCGTCGGATCCACGCGACCAACGGCCCCATCGTCGGCGTGATCGAAACCGCCCCTCCCACGGGGGCTTCGCTGCCGACCGACGGCGCGACGCCGCCGAGTACCACCACACCATGCACCCGGTCGGGCATTTCGTGCGCACACGCAAGCGTATACGGGCCCCCACCGCTGAGGCCGACGATGGCAAAACTCTCGACCCCCAGCGCACGCGTCAATTGCTCGATGTCGTGAGCGAACTCGACCACGGCCCCGTAGGCATGGGGGGTCGACGCGCCGATGCCCGGTCGCTCCACCGAGATCAATCGGATCCCGCGGCGCCAACACGCCTCCCGGGTCGCGGGGGCGATTTGTCGACAGGCACCGGGCGTACCGTGAAACCAGAGCAGCGGACGTCCCGATACCGGGCCGAATTCTGCGTAACCGAGATGCCGTCCGTCTTCGAGACGAAGAGAACCCTCGAACCGTGGCGGTGACAAACGGACCATATTCGGACGCTAGCACACCACAAATCAGCGAGAAGCACGCCCGGGTCCTCGCCGCCCCCGGGTGGATCGAGTACAACCGCAGGGGTGTCCAGCGTCGACTCAACGCCCGACCGGGCCCCCGAGGCCAGGACCAGCACGTCGCGACCACGAAGCGACGTCATCGCGGCGATCGACATCGGGACGAATTCGTTCCACCTCGTGATCGCCCGCGTCAAAGCCGGCCGGAGTTTCGAGACCATGGACCGCGAGAAGGAAATGGTCCGTCTCGGCGCCGGCCCGGGCAACATGAAAAGACTGACGGCGGATGCGATGGATCGGGGCGTTCGTGCTCTGGAACGCTTCCGGCAACTCGCCGACGCCGTCGACGCCCCGGTCGCCGCGGTGGCGACGAGCGCCGTGCGCGAGGCCGAGAACGGGCACGACTTCATCCGACGTGCCCGCGACGAGGCCGGCGTCCAGATCGAGGTCGTCTCGGGCATCGAGGAGGCGCGCCTCATCCGGCTCGGCGTGTTGCAGGCCCTGCCCGTCTATGACCGGCACCACCTCGTGATCGACATCGGAGGTGGCAGCACCGAGGTGATCGTGGGGCACCGCGACGAGGACCTCTTCGTCCGCAGCCTCCGCCTGGGGGCGGTCCGCCTGACCCAGCGCTTCTTTCCCGAGGGTCGCGTCGGTCGGGGAGCGGTCAGTCAATGCCGGAAGTTCATTCGGGCCTCGTTGGCGCCGGTGGGCAGTGATCTCGGCGACCGCGCGGTCGATGTCTCGATCGGCAGCGCCGGCACCATCCAGTCCATCGCCTCGCTTCTCCTTGTCCAGCGCAGTCTCAACCCAACCCTCAAGGGGCTGAACGGCATGGAACTGAGGCGAGAGGAGATCGCGGCCCTCGCCAAGCGACTCGCCAAGGTGCCGACGGTCGAAGAACGGCGACGCATCGCCGGGCTGGACGCGAAGCGAGCCGACATCATCGTGGCAGGGGCTCTCCTTCTCGACGAGATCCTACAGGAGCTGCGCGTCGAAACGCTTCTGGTCTCCGACTACGGCCTTCGCGAGGGCGTCCTTCTCGATGGCTATGAACGCCGCCACGGCAGCGCGCGTCACCACCTCCACGACGTGCGCAAGCGCAGCGTGCGTCGCCTGGTCGAACTCTGCGACGACGACCCAGACCACTCGGCGCAGGGAGCGCGACTGGCTCTCTTGCTCTTCGATGCCCTGGCTCCCTGGCACGGCATGGGGGACGTCGAACGCGAGCAACTCGAAGCGGCTGCGCTCCTCGCCAACGTCGGCCTGGTGATCTCTCATACCCAGCACCACCGCCACTCCTACTATGTGATCCGACACTCCGAGCATCTGGTCGGCTTCACCGATCACGAGATCGAAATCATCGCGCTGACGGCCCGCTATCATCGCAAGAGCGCCCCGCGCGCCAAGCATCCCGAGTTCTCGGCGCTCGGCAAGGGAGATCGGCAGCGGGTCCGCGCGCTCGCCGGCCTCCTGCGTGTGGCCGTGGGGCTCAACCGACCGCGCAGCGTGAAGGTCGAAACCGTCGCGTGTACCGAGGAGGCCGGAACCCTCGTGCTCGGTCTCGAATCCGACGGCGCAGAAGACCTTTCCCTCGGCGTCTATACGGCCGGCGAGCGCAAATCACTGCTCGAATCGACCCTGGGCCGCCGGGTCGAGTTCCGCGCCTGAGACGGGACCGCGTGCGAGGCCCGGCCGCGCCCGCTTCCCGGGAACCGCGGACAAGAAACGACGCGCGATGGCTCCCCGGGAGGAACGCCAGGACGGGAATCGCGCCCCGTCGGACGCGATCCACGCCGGAAGCTACGCCACGTGGCCGGAGGGAGCGGTCTCCTCCTCGGAGACCGCTCCCCGAAAGATCGAGATTTCCACCGCATCCTCCATTTCGGAGTATTCGACGGTCGCCCGCCGGTGTTCGGAGTCATACCGACCGCACGTGCGCACGTACTCGAGGTAGGATTCGGCCCCGAAGAGCGGTCCGACATTGTCCGCGACCACGATACTTCCCGGGCGAAGCAGGCGGTGCTTCTCCAGGAGCACGAGGTCGGGCTCGTAGAGGTCCTTCCAGTGGTCGAGGAAAACGAGATCGAACGGCCCCTCGAGGTCCGGGATCCTCTCCGACGACGGCCCCTGGATCACCTCGACGCGCGCGGCGAGCCCCGCGTGCTCCACGTTGGCTCTCGTCACCGTCGCGGCCGTCCGACTCTTTTCGATCGACACGAGGCGCCCTTGATCCCCGAGGCGATCGGCGATCAAGATCGCCGAGTATCCGCAGAAGGAACCCAATTCGAGAACGCGCGCCGGTCGCGGCAGTCGGTCGAGCAATTCGTGCATCATGGGGCCCTTGTCGGGGCCGACGTTCATCAAGAAGCGGCGTTCCCGTGCGAAGCGATCCATGGTCGCCAGAACGCTGGCCGGATCGCCCCGGGTGGCGTGTTCGGCGACGAAGTCACGCACCTGCAGGGTGCGGGGCGGTGCACCCGTCGCCCAATCGACGGCGAATTCCCCCAGACGGGTGAGCGTCCAGGGGAGGGCCTGCGGCATCAAGAATCGCCAGACTTGCATGGATCTTTCTCCCTCTCGCGGTTCATCTTGTCCCAAACCATGTCGGCACTCTCCTCGACACCGAGAAGCCGCAGCGGGTGCTCCCGATCCACGTGCC
>JAPOLW010000345.1 GCA_029976905.1 bacterium
CCCGACTCCTGAACAATTCGAGAGGATCCGGGCAGGTTCGGAATTGAGGGAGATGGAAGGGTGGGGGAGGGGGGATCTTGCGGGATTGGTCGGGCCGGGGACCGATTCCCCCCGACTCCACTTCCTACTTCCCCCCGGCACTCGGTGCTGGGGGGAACGAGTCCGTGTCGCGCGACGGATCCTGGCTGGGGTCGCGCAACCAGGGTGAAACATTTCGTTTAGGTAAGGTTCCCGGTCATTGGTTCCTTTGGTTCCTAAAAATTCCTATCCAGCTAAGGTGCCGGGTCGCACCCCGGAAGAAGTGCCCCGGCGTAACCGGAGCGAGAGCTCCGGGAAGATCCACGATGACAACCCACGCAACCTCACCGCGCCCGACCCTGGCCGAGATGTTCGCGAGTATCCTGCGCCCCAACCCGAACGAGGCAGACTATGCGATCACCCGCATCGAAGGGGAGATACCGCGCGAGTTGAACGGCACGCTCTACCGCAATGGACCGTGCCAGAAGATCCTGCCCGACGCGGGTCCGGGCGCGCTCCACTTCTTCGATGGCGACGCCCTGGTGCACGCGATCCGCTTCGAGGACGGCACGGCGCATCACCTGAGCCGCTACGCGCGCACCGAGAGCTTCGAGCGATGCGAGAAGACGGGTCGCTATCGCGGCGGCATCAATATCAAGGCGAGTCACCCGGAAGACGAGGGGCCCAACTCGGCGCCCAACACCAATATCGTTTTCCATGCCGGGCGACTTCTGGCGATGGTCGAAGTGGCCCCGCCTTTCGAACTGAACCCGGAGACACTCGCCCCGAGGGGCACCTGGGATTACGACGGCAAGATGCTCGGGATGTCGACGACGGCGCACCCGAAGATCGATGGCAGAACCGGCCAGATGCTGATCCACGGCTACCAGCCGTTAGAACCCTACGTTCAGCTTTACGTCGTCGAGCCGGACGGTTCGGTATCGCTCGCGGAAGCCATCGATGCGCCCTGGCCGTCGATGATGCATGACTTCGCGATCACCGAAAATTACGTGATCTTTCCACTGGGTTCGATCTACTTCGATCTCGAGCCGATGATGGACGGGCGCGGATTTGGCGAGGCAGTGCAGGGCCGCCACGACCTCAACATGAAGATCGGAGTGCGCCGGCGCGAACCAGGCAGCCCCACGAAGTGGATCGACGCGCCTTCGGTCGGGTTCATGTTCCACCCGGGCAACGCCTACGAGAAGGATGGCAGGATCTGGATGGATGCCTGCACATACGAGAATCCGACCGGCCTCCTCGAGGATCTCGCCACCGCGCGCAGCGGTGCTGTCCGCGGCGAGGGTGGCTTTGCCGCGCATCCCTACCTCTACGAAATCGATCCGGAGGCAGGTACCTGCAAGGAGACGAAGCTATCCGACCACGCGGCGGAATTCCCGCGTCTCGACGATCGGCTGGTGGGCTACGAGAATCGGTGGGGCTACGCCGGCACGGCGGCTCCCGCGTCGGGCGCGGAGGCCTACTTCCGCCGCATCACGAAATACGATCGCGTGAGCGGATCGAGCGTTCACCGCGAAACCGTGGCTGGCCAGTGGGTGGGCGAGCCGATCTTCGTACCCCGTGGTGTCGATGCGGCCGAAGACGACGGATTCATCCTGAACCTCGTCTACGACGCCCACCGGGACCGCCCCGCGCTCGACATTCTCGACGCACGCGCGATCGATCGGGATCCGTTGGCGCGCCTCTGGCTCGAGGAGCGCATCTCCCTCGGCTTCCACGGCAACTGGTTGCAGGCGACCTGACCACCGGTTCGACAGCGCGTATCCGCGCGCTTCGGACCGGGGTCTTTCTGTATCGCCACTTCCCGGCGCTCCATGGCCGGGAGTATAGACATGCTTCTTGGGAAGCGGATGAAGCAGAGTACGAGTCCATGAAGGCAGAAATTTCAATGCATGTTTTTGGCCCGAACCCCGGCGATCTCCCGCTACCTCCGGGTCTGGCGGCCGTCGCGATGAGCAAGCGATGTCTTCGCTGCCTGGCTGCGCTCGCCGTGGCGATTGGATGCTGGGGAGCACCGTCTTTGGTTGCCGCGGGCGAGGGTGGTGTGGTGACGGTCGTCGCGAGCGGTTTTGCCTCGGAGAAGGGCATGGTGCTCGTGGCGCTTTGCAACTCGCGCGAGGACTATGAGTCCGATGAAGAATGCTTTCGCGTCGGTCGCGTGCCGGCGAAAGACGGGCAGGCCACCCATCGCTTCGAAGGAGTTCCGGACGGGACCTACGCCGTCAAGCTCTTCCACGACGAGAACTCGAACGACGAGCTCGACATGGGATGGATGGGGGCCGAGGAGCGTTACGGTATCTCCAACGATGCGCGCGGTCTCCTTGGGCCTCCCGACTGGGACGAGGCGCAGTTCTCCTTCGAGGGGCCCGAGCAGACGCTGAAGATCAAGGTCGAGTAGCCTCCGGTCGCCACCCGGCGGGGCCACTGCCGCGGCGGGGCAGGGGCCCCGACCGGGAGGGCTCCATCGGGAATTGGGGTCCATTGGGAACCCATCGCGCAAGCGAAACTCTTAGGTTAGGAATCTCGCTGGAGGAACGAAAATCATGGATCGTGCATCCGTCGACAAATTGCTCAGAACGACTCGCTCGGTGCGAAAGCGCCTGGACTTCGACCGGCCCGTGCCGACTTCCTTGCTGAAGGAATGTATCGATATCTCTCTCCAGGCACCGACCGGCTCGAACATGCAGGGCTGGAGCGTGATCGTCGTCACGGACGAGGACAAGAAGAAGGCGCTCCGGGACATCTATCTCAAGGGTTTCGAGAGCTACGCAGCGATGCGTGAGAGCATGCCGCCCGCCTTTGATGACACCGATCCGCGTGCGGAGCAGATGCCGCGCGTGGTCGACTCGGCGATGTACCTCGCCGAGAATATGCACAAGGCACCGGCGCTGGTGATCTATTGCATCGAGGGTCGCGTCGAGCAGGCTGGCGTTGCGGCGCAGGCATCCATCTACGGCTCGATCCTGCCCGCTGCCTGGTCCTTCATGCTCGCCGGTCGGGCGCGGGGTCTTGGCTCGGCCTGGACGACGATCCATCTCTTCGAGGAGGCAAAGGCCGCCGAGATCCTCGGGGTGCCGCCCGAAATCACCCAGGCCGTGCTTCTGCCGGTCGCGTTCTACACGGGCGACGACTTCAAGGAGGCCAAGCGGCTTCCTGCCCGGGAACTGACGCACTGGAATTCCTGGGGAAACCACGAGTCCTGAAGCGCCACCGCCCCGGGCGTGAGGCCGCGCCCGGGGCCCCGTGATTCCCGAAGGGAAGCGCGGGGCTTGCTTCCCTCGCAGGAACCAACGGCCCCGAAACCAAAGGACGGATCATGACGGCATTTCTCGTATTCGAGACCCTCGTCTGGCTGCCCTACGGCCTCTACCTCGTCTTCGCGCCGGCGTTTCTCACCAGTGCGACCGAAGGGGGGGTGATGATGCAGAACGGCGCCGGCATCACCGAGATCCGTGCGATGTACGGCGGCCTGCAGGCGGCCATAGGGACTCTTTGCCTTCTCGCCCTGCTCCGCACCCGCTTTGTGTGGCCCGCGCTCCTTACCGTGGCCTTCCTGACGGCGGGGCTGTTCGCGGCACGGCTCTACGGCGTTTCGGTGGACGGCGGACTTTCCGGATACACGACGGGCGCACTGGTGTTCGAGGGAGCCAGCGCTTCCGTTGCGTTCTTCCTGTTGTCGAGGGGTCAGAACCAATGACCAGGGAGGAGGGACCAGGGAACCAATGCCAAAGGAACCACAAAGGAACCAATGACCTGGACCGAAGGAACCAATGACCTGGAACCTTACCGAAGCGTTACCGAAGCGAAATGTTCCACCCTGGTCGGAAGGGGAACTGAGGAATCAGGAATCAATGACCAGGAATCCTGCCGAATACCGAAACGAAATGTTTCACCCCGGTCGGCGGTGCTACCTGGGAAAGGACATTTTCTCCGCGTGTCCTGGTCCTCGGGCCGGCCTCGAAATCCACGTGTCAGATTTTGACGCCTTTCCGACACGAAACGGCTGATTGCGGTCAGGTTCGGACGCCAACCCTTCCCGAACCGGCCCGAATCCTCTCGAGTCGTTCGGGGGCCGGCCGTTCGGGTTCGCGGATCCCCTTTGTGATCTCACCATTTCACGCTCGGGGCGTGGCAGGGTTGGACGCACGGAGTGGATGACGAACCTGTATCTCGCCGTCCTGGGTGGAGCCACGAGCGCGTGGGCCCTCGGCCGTTTGGGCGCGCACGTCCCGGGAGAACTCAGGCTTGGGCCGTTCGCTCTTCGGGCCCGTAGGTCGGGTTTCGGTCCTGCCGCGCTTCAAGTGGGCCGGTAGGCCAGGTTGCGCTTGCTTGCGAGCGGTGCGCCACGGCCTCCCTGGCCAATGTATCCAGGCGCGCGCCAGAAGAGTGGGCCTTGTGGCCCCGTGTCGGCACCGAGCAACGGGACGAGACTCTCTGCGTCGAACGAGCGGTTCGTCGGACGGGCGGCCCCAGCGGCCTCCAGGACCGTCGGATGAAGGTCCACGTGATTCACCAGCACGTCGCTCGTCGATCCCGGCGTGACGACGCCGGGCCGGCGGACCACCATCGGGTTGCGAATGCCCGCCTCGTGCTGCGAGCCCTTCGCGTCGCGTCGCGTCGCGCCGCGCCGTGGTGTCTGCCGTGACAGCGGAGTTGCCCCGTTTTCGGAGGTGAAGAGCACGAGCGTCCGGTGGGACAGATCGAGCCGGTCCAACGCGTCCAGGATCTTACCCACCGAGTCATCCAGGTGCTCCAGCACTGCAGCGCACGGGGTATACCGATGTAGATCGCTCTTCGGCTTGT
>JAPOLW010000346.1 GCA_029976905.1 bacterium
ATTGGTCCCGGCGAAACTCTCGTTGATCAGCGCGTCGTCGCGGCGCACCGTATCGTTCGGCCAGAATTGTCGTTTGAGGCTCATGTCCACGTCGACGCCGACGGTGAGGGCAGCGCAGACGAGGACGAGGGCGCCGGCGCCCACGACGACGCGCAGGGCGAGTTCCGGCGATCCCGACCAGCGCGCGGGGAGGGCCAGGAAGCGATCCAGAATCGGATTGCGCAGCGCCTCGCGCTCCTGTTCGCGGCCGTTCGGAGCGGGCAGCACCGCCCGGACCGCCGGGATGACCGTCATCTCGATGGCGAGGGTGGCGACGATGCCGAAGGCCGTGAAGAGTCCGAAGGTGCGGATCGTGGTCGTCTGGAAGGTTGCAAGCGACGAGAAGGACAAGGCCGCGACCGCACCGGCCGAGATCATGACCGGGCCCACGCGCACCAGCGAGCGGACGATCGCCTCGTCGACGTCGCCGACGAGGTGATGCTCTTCGTAGAAGCGTTTGAGAATCTGTACGGCATGCCCGGCCGCCACCGCCAGGATCAGGACCGGTGTCGTCATGTTGAAGGGGTCGAGCGGGACCCCGAGCGCCCCCATGAATCCGAGAGCCCAGGCCACGGCGAGAAGGGCGGTCAGAAGAGGAAGGAAGAGCGCCTGCAGCGTGCGGAAGGCGTGGTAGTGGACGAGCCCGATGACGAGCAGGGCGAGGGGAAAGGTATAGGCGATGCGCGCCGTGTAGAGGTTGAGTTGCGAGAGGAAGACGACGACGCCCGAGAGGTGGTAGTCGAACGTGCCGTCGGCGCTTTCGGCCAGCGTTGCGTGGATTGCCTTCTCGAGTTCACGATAGCCCGGAATCTCGTCGTTGAGCTCGAAGCTCGCGTGGATGGCCGCAGCGCGTCCATCTTTGGTGACCAGCGTATCGACGAACATCGGGCTCGCCTGCACGCGCTCGCGTACGGCCAGGGCGCCGGCACGGTCGGTGGGAATGTCGTCGAGGATACGCTCGACCTCCATGCCCTCTTCGGTGCCGCGGATCGCCTTGACGTGGCGGGCGGAAAGGCTTTGCACGAGATGGCGATTGGCCCCGGGGATCGCCGCGACGCGGTCGGTGACCTCGGCCAGCTTCCCGAGGAAGGCCGGCGTGTAGACGTCCCCGTCGCGTGGAACCAGACTGATGACGACGAGGTTTTTGTCGCCGAAGACGCGATGGACCTCGTTGAGCGCGACGATGAAGGGGTGCTCCTGTGGGAGCTGGCGGTCGGGATCGACGATGAGGCGTAGGCGGCCGATCGCACCGCCGAGCACGAGCGTGACGAGAACCACCGCCGCGATGACCGCCCAACGCCGACGCAGGATGAAGCGGGCGTAGGTCTCGAGCCAGGAACTCGCGGAGGGGTTTGGAGGCAGAGGCTCCCGGCTCACGAGGCGTTCCCCGCCGCCGCCGTGCGGCCGTGACGGAGTCGCCTGAGCCAGAGTCCCGGTTCGGGAAGGGTTTCCGGCAGGACGATCTCCGGTCGCCCGTGTCCCCCGAAGAATTCGTGGAGACCGTGCCACTCGAAGCTGCCGAGCTTCTTGAAGTCGTGCCAGAGCAACTCGTGTGGTGCGCCGGCGAGGGATCCATAGTCGGTGATGAGACCGGTTTGTTCGAAGCCGAGCCAGCGATAGGTCTCGATCTGTTCTTCGCGCGAGGCGATCACGACCCAGTCGGCATCGATGCGTCGGCAGAGGTCGGTCGACAGACGGAAGAGTCCGAGCGAGACGGCCGGCAGCGAATCCGGCCGCCGACGATAGGCCGGGAGAATGGCAAAGCGCGTGATCTCGACCGCCACGCCCTGACGAAGGCGCAGCGGCAGATCGAAGAATTGCTCACATTCGAAGGGGCCACGGTCGCGCGGGGTGATGCGCATGGTTCCGACGATCTTGCGCGATGCCAGATGCTCGGCAGCGAGAAGCCAGGAGCGGGTGTCGAATTCGTCGGGGACTTCGATCGGTTCCCCCACCTTGCGCGTGTACACGCCCAGTCGGACGTCGAGCGCGGCGCGCGCCGCGGCGTTGTCGTCGATGACGAAGAAGCGCAGCCCGGCGGTCAGACCCGCGTACGGATCGCGCCCCGGGCGTGCGGCTCCCCTGCCGTTCGTCTCCCCACTCGCCATGCGTGCCCCGTTGGCCGAAACGGCCCCCCCCAACGTCCACCAGTGTCACCGGTGGGTCCGGGGCCTGTCAAACGACAACGCGAAATTTTTGCTCGAAGCAGGCTGGCGTTTGCGCACCGCCGCCCGGGTCTGATAGCCGCGACGCATGAGGTGTCCGGAATCACGCGGTTTTTTTGCTCGACTAGGACTATCCCTGTTCATGCTAGGACTTTCCCTCATGCCGGCCGGCGTCGAGGCGGCAGACGATCCGGCCGCGCGCGCCATCCTCGACCGCGTACAACGTCTCGACGACACCGAACGGGCCTGGCGCGACCGGACGCGGCGCATGAAGATCGTGATCCACGACCGGCGTGGCGGTGAGCGCTTGCGCGATCTCTCGATGCGCACGCTTCGCGGTGCCAAGAGCGACGACAAGATCCTCGCGGTCTTCGAATCGCCCGCGGACATTCGTGGGACCGCCTTCCTGCAATTCCAGCACCGCGACACCGATGCCGACCAGTGGCTCTACCTTCCCGAGTTGCGCCGGGTGCGCCGCATCACCTCGAGCGTGAAGGACGAGAGCTTCATGGGAACGGACTTCAGCTACCGCGACATGGAACTTCTCACCGACGTCCTGGAGTGGACCGCCTCGGAGGCCGAGGCCCGACTCGTCGGGGAGACGCGGATCGACGATCGGCCGGCGCATCGGGTGGAACTGGTCCCCCGCGGGCGCGACATCGGCTACGAGCGCATCGTGGTCACGCTCACCTCCGACGACCTCGTCCTGCGGGGCATGGACTTCCATCGCGAGGGCGACGCGCCGATCAAACGCCTGCAGCTCGACCGCATCGAGACCGTCGGTACGGTGCCCACCGCCCACCGGATGACGATGCGCCAGCCGCAGGAGGAAACCCACACCGTCGTCGAGATCTCCGGGGTCGAATACGACCGGGACCTCCCCGAGGAACTCTTCACGAAGCGATCGCTCGAGCGCGGCGCCGAAGAACCCTGAACGCCGGGCCCGGATGCGCCGTCGCGCGACGGTCGGCGGGGCTTCCACGGTATTTCCTTCCGAGCGAAGTGCGGGTAGTCTCGGTGCCGTAGGAGGAAGCGACATGGGCGATTCAGGTCGACCGCAGGGCAAAGGGCTCCGCCGTCGGGATCTTCTGGTTTCCACGGGAGCGATCGCCGCGGGTGCAGCCGCGGCGGGCTGCGAGTATCGGACCCAACTCTACCTCCTCGGCAGTCCGCCCGAGTCGGAGGTCCGGCGGCCGGGCTGGTCGGGCTCGTCGGTGATCGCCCGGCGTCGCCTGGGCCGCACCGGATTCGACATGTCCGACATCTCCTTCGGGACGACGAAGCTTCAGGATCCGGCCGTCGCGCGGCGCGCGATCGAGCGCGGCATCAACTACTTCGACACCGCTCCCGACTACGCCGACGCGGCCTCGGAACGTGCGCTCGGCGAGGGGATTCGTGGGACGCCGCGCGACCAACTCTTCATCGCTTCCAAGTTCTGCACGCCCGACGGCCATCTCGACGATGACACGCCGGTCCCCGAGGTGATGGCGGCGGTGGAAGCGAGCCTGCGCCGCTTGCAGATCGATCACCTCGACCTCGTGCACATCCACGCAGTCAATTCCGTCGAGCGCCTCATGGCGCCGAACATCCACGAGGCTTTCGATCGTTTGAAGGAGCAGGGCAAGGTGCGCTTCCTCGGCGTTTCGAGCCACACGCCGCGTCTCGAGGAAGTGATGCGGCACGCGGTCGACAGCGACCGCTTCGACGTCATCATGGTGGCCTACAACTTCGAGCACTGGCCGAAGCTGCACGGCATCTTCCACGACGCGCATGAGAAGGACGTCGGCGTGGTGGCGATGAAGACCCTGAAGGGCGCGCACCACACGCAACTCGCCGAGTTTACGCCGAACGAGCGTGAATCCTTCGCGCAGGCCGCCTTCAAATGGGTGCTCGCCAATCCCGACGTGAGCGGGTTGGTGATCTCGATCCGGGACTTCGGCCAGATCGACGAGTATCTCTACGCCTCGGGGAAGGCGCCGACCGCCAGCGACCTCGCGTTGCTCGAGAAGTACGATGGCTTGATCACGAGGATGTATTGCCGTCCGGGGTGTGGGGCGTGCCTGGAGAGCTGCCCCGCCGACGTTCCGATCGACGACATCCTGCGCTACCGCATGTACGCCGAGAACTACGGCCAGGAGCGTGATGCCATGCGTGCCTACGCAAAACTGGATCCGGAGCGCACCGCGGCGCATTGCGCCTCGTGCAGCGCACCGTGCGAGGCGGCCTGCCCGTACGAGATTCCCATCCGCGAACGTCTCGTCGCGACGCACGAGCGCCTGCGCTGGAGCTGAGCCGGGCGGCGATCGCTCTCGTCGCCGACCGGGTGCCGCCCGGTCCGGGGGGAGACGGGCGCCCGGAGGTCAGGTCGGAGGCGTGCTGCGCACCAGGCCGATGATGCGCTCGGCGACCTCGGCCGCGCGACCCTCCTGCAGGAAGTGTCCTCCGCCGCGAATGCGCGTGTGATCGCGTCCGCGGGCACCGGGGATGAGCGGTTCCATCTTCCTGTCCATGCCAGCGCTCACCGGATCGTTGTCGCTGAAGGCGAAGACCCAGGGCTTCTCCCACCCGGCCAGCACCTCCCACGCGCGGGTATTTCCGGGTACGGCGGGGTCGTCGGGGAGCATCGGAACCTGGCTC
>JAPOLW010000347.1 GCA_029976905.1 bacterium
AGGACGTAGGGTAGGCTCAACAGTGGGCAGTGCTCGTCATGGGGGGGATACTCGACACTTCGCTCGACGAGCTGCTCGACTCCATCGAGGCTCGTCATCAATCGCAGGAGCGGACGGTGGACGGCGAGAAGGACGCGCGCACCACGCTGCGCCACGATGGGCGCATAGCGGGCAAACTGGATCGCATCGCCGAGACCTTGCTCGGCCCACAACAAAATGGTCCGCCCACGGAGGTCGTCGCCGCGCCACGGTGAGCCGGCGTGCTCGTCCAGCCGATTCGCGCCGGCGAAGTCCGGCATCTTCCAGCGCGCTTCGTGGCCTTCAAGACCTTCGGGGAATCGCCCCTGCAGGAGATCGAGATTGGCAAGTGCAAAGCGTGCCCAGGCCGCCTCCGGCTCATCGGCGAGCGTCGTGCGACAGAGGTCCGCGGCCTCGTCGAGTCGGCGCTGCAGGAGCAGGAGCTCGCCCAGGCGCGCGCGAGGGATCGCAGAGTCTGGCGCCAGGGCGACCGCCCGCCGGGCAAATTCCTCGGCCTCCGGTGCCCGTCCGAGTTGCTCGAGGACCACGGAGAGCCGGCAGAGCCGTGCGGGCTGATCCGACTCGAGGCTGTCGGCGTGGCGCAGCGTGGTCTCGGCTTCGGACCAACGCCCCTGCTGCTCGAACGCGGCCGCAAGGCCGTCCCAGGCCGCCGGTGCACGCGGTATGCGCTCGAGCGCGCGACGAAAGACCTCCTCCGCTTCCCAGGACCGGCGCCGTCCCACCAGCGCGTTCCCGAGCCCAAGGAGCGCCTGCGGATCGGCGGGCGTCAGCGAAAGCGCGCGCCGGAATGCGTCCTCGGCGCCCGGCAAACGGCCGAGCGTAGCGAGCGTCATGCCGAGGTTCGTGAACCCCCGGGCGAGCTTCGGGTCGAGCACGACTGCCTGTCGCTGGTGTGCGAGCGCATGCCGGTGCTCGCCCATCTGGAAGAGAATGTTGCCCAGGTTTGCGTGATGACGCGCCGATTCCGGCTCGAGCTCGAGCGCTCGGCGCGCGAGCGGTGCCGCCTCCTCGAGGCGGCCCAGTCGGCGAAGCGTAATCGCGAGGTGCGAGAGCGCCTCCGTATAGTCGGGCTCGAGCGCAAGCGCTTCCCGGTAGGCCGACTCGGCTTCCGCGAGACGCCCCGCGGAGCGCAAAGCGTTCCCAAGGAGGTCGTGGGCTTCCTTGCGCTGCGGATCGATCGAAACACCACGCTCGCACGATTCGATGGCGGCGTCATGCTCGCCGCGGGCGCGTCGAACGGCGGCGAGGTCGCGGTAGGTCTGGAGCTCGCTCGGAGCGAGCTCGATCGCGCGCTCGAGGAGTTCGATCGCAGCGGGATCCTGACGTTGTCGATGCACGACCAGCGCCAGCAAGCGCATCACCTCGGGCGCCTCGGGTCGAAGGGCGAGCACCTGCCGATAGCCACGCTCCGCTTCTGCGAGCCGTCCCTCGCGGTGCGCGCGGATCGCACCGGCGAAGCCATCGCTCGAGGCCACGTCGCTCGTCGGACGATCGCTGGGGGGGGACCCTGCACCCGGCCCACTTTTCTCGTCACTCACGTCGACCCGCTCCTCGACTGCTCATGGCATACGAACGCTGCACGGGCGAACCGTCCCGGCGTTGCGGACTCTGCGCGAAACCGGGCGACGCAACGCCCCGGGGCGGAGATCCCTCGCACTCGACGGGCGACCGCAGGCATCGATGGAGACGCGGCGAGACCCACATCATCGACCGCGGATCGGCGTTGTGTCACAGTCGAACCGTGGCGACCAGAGCGGGGACGGCGGCCGATTGGCTTTCCCGAAGTCTCCTGTTCGTGGGCGTGCCCTTCGGACTGACCATGCTCCTGATTACGCCACCGCTTCAGGTCCCCGACGAAACGACGCATTTCTATCGGGCGTACCAAATCTCGCTGGGACAATGGGCCGGAGTCCGCCACGAGGGAAACGTTGGCGGTCATCTTCCGCACGGTATGCCGCGCGGCCTGGAGGCGTTCGGACCCGAGACATTCAAGCCCGGCGCCCGCGCTCGATAGCCGAGCGAGATGGCCTGGAAACTCGCTGCCGTGCCGGTTTCCACGCCTCTGGCATTCGTCGGGTTTCCAGCCAAGTACAGCCCGGTGGCCTACCTCCCCCAGGCCTCCTTCCTCGCCCTGGCTCGTTTCGCCGGGTTCTCCTTTCCAGGACAGTTCTACGCAGGACGCATCGGAGGACTTGCGTTCTGGCTTGCCGTGATCGTGGTCTGCCTCCACCAGACGCCGGTCGTGCGCACGGGCTTCTGGGTGGTGGGACTTCTTCCGATGAGCCTGCACCTCGCCGGCTCCTACTCGGCCGATGGGATGACCAACGCCCTGGCCCTCCTCTTCACGGCCGTCACGTTCCGACTCGCCCTCGACGAGACCGCTTCCTCGATCTGGCTCCAGGTGGGCGGGTTGGCGACGCTGGCGCTACTCCTGGCGGCGACGAAGGCGGCCTATGCCCCGCTGATCGCCCTCTTTGCGATCGTTCCGGTTCAACGGTTGGGATCGAAACGACACTGGGTCGTCGCCGCCGCCGCCATCGTCGGCGCGGCATCGGTGGGAATCCTGGGATGGACCCTGACCATGGCGGATGTCCTCTCCCTCCCGCACGCAGCCGACACGGGCCGAAGCTGGAGGACCCTGCTGACCCACCCTCTTGGGTTCGCGCGCGCTCTGGCAGATACGCTGGCCGGGCATGGGTACGAGTATCTGCGCCAGACCATCGGCGTACTGGGATGGCTCGACACCCCCCTTCCAACGTGGGTCTTCCGCGTATTCGCAATGGGCCTCGTATGGGCGGTCGTCGTACGCCTGGACGACGAGCCGCGGATCGATTTCCGACAGAGGACGGTGGCCGTCGTCGTGACGGGTGGAATCTTCGTGCTCATCCACGCCATCGAGTGGATCCAATGGACTCCGCCCGATACGCCGCTGATCGTCGGCTACCAGGGTCGCTACTTCCTACCGACGCTCCCCGCGCTCCTGCTTGGTTTACGCGTCGGCTGGCCCATCCACATTCGCCGCAGCGTGATCCTGGCCCTCACCGTCGGTGCGATCGTGGCGCTGAGCGCGACCGACGGTACCCTGGTGCGCCGATATCACCACCCCAGGCTGACCTGGAAACTCCTGCCCGGGCAGATCGAAGCAATCGCGACCCGATGACCGGGGGGCGTCGGCGCTTGCCCCGCCGGTTCGAAGAGGCGCGCGACGCCGGGCTTTTCTCGAATTATCGTTCTGCTAACTTGTCGGCGTCGGGGCGAGACGTCGGCCCGCGAAGGGAGATCGGTGGCGACGACGAAGAAGAAGAATCGAGCGGAGACCGAGCAGCGACTCATCGATACCGCCCTCGCCCTGCTCCGTCGCGACGGCGTGCTCGCCGGTCTCAATCTCCGCGAAGTGGCCGACGGCGCCGGCGTCAATCGCGGCAACATCTATCACTATTTCGGCTCGCGACGCGAGTTGCTCCGTGCAGCGATCGCCCGGCGTTTCGAGGCGGTCGCCGAACGCATCGTCGCAGACCGACAGGGTCGTCGATTCGTCGAGCGAAGGCTTCGTGGCTTCCGCGTAAACCGCTCGATCTATGACTCCCACCTCCGCGCACTGCTGGCCATCGATGGAGACGATACGGTCGATCCGATGCCGCAATACGAATCGGCGCTCAGCTCGCTTCGTCAGGACGTGATCAACGGAGACATCGATCGAGCCCACGACCTCGAAGCGCTCCAGGTCGCACTCTCTGCCGTACTTCGGGGCTATCGCATCTTTCGTGAGCCGTACGCCAAACGCATCGAGACCGATGTCGACGACCTCGATCGGAGAGTCGCCGTCATCATACGCACCTGGCTCGAAGCAATGGCCCCCGCCCCGGCCACCTCGGTCCGGGGGCGACGCCGAACCGCGCTGAGAAACGACGGCCAACCCTGACGCAAAGAGACGAGGTGACGCGATCCCTCTTTTCGACCGCGGGAAGATCCTTCGCAGATCACGCAGAGCGGTCTCGATGTGCTCCCGGGGCAGGTCGGTCTGCCCACAACCGGATCCCCCGGGGGAGCGACCGGGCGCCCCACCTCGAAGAGGGGACCGGATCAGCCGCCGCGCAGAACGCGTTGCCGCTGCTGGAGGATCCCACAACCGGCCAACAGCAAAAGGCTGACGAGGAGGGCGGCGACCCACGGCGACATCGCAGGAACCGGAGCGGCCCCCTCGAACCGTACCCGGTGTTCGCTCACGATCGACTTGGCCATCGCCTTGAGGTCGGTCGTGTACCCCTCGGGCGTGTACGGGAGTCCCGTCGGATCCAGACCGTACAGCGAGGCAAAATAGGTCAGTTGGGCGAGTTCCTTCAGGATGTCTCCAGCATGTCCGAGCTGGTCGGTGTGCAGCGCAGACGAAGCAGAGCCGATCACGCTCGACACCTCGGGGAGCGCACCGCGCCCGAAGGCCTCGCGCAGGTCGGCACCGGCCGTGCCGTACGGATTGCAGAGGATCGTCGTTCCCGGAAAGATATCCCTCAATGTATCGATGAAGTCATGCCACACCCCGTTGTGTGACGCTCTCCAGCCGCTCGCGTACTCCTCGTGTGTGAGACTGCCCGGGTAGGAGCCCCAGGGGATTCCAATCTGAATCTCGATTCCCGGATTATTCACGAGCGCGTACCCGATCCAGTCGAGGTACCCCTGAAGTCCCGGGTAGTCGCCGTGGTACGTCATGCCAAAGACGTCGATACCCCCCTGGTCGAGAACGGCCTTGATCTGCGGTGCCAGTGTCTGGTTGTTCCAGAGCGCCTCCGGGGCCCCCGAGGCG
>JAPOLW010000348.1 GCA_029976905.1 bacterium
GCAGGCCGCGCCGCCGGAGCGAAGATGGCCCCTTTTGCGCAGGCCGCGCCGCCGGAGCGAAGATGGCCCCTTTGCGCAGAGCGCGGACTGCGGTACAAGCGGCGGCCATGAGGCGTCCGAAGTCGGCTCCCACCGCTCCAGCCCTGCGGCGCTCTTCGGTGGCCGCCGCCGTATCCCGGGCCGTCCTCGAGACGCCGGTCGTCGATGCCTCGACGAGTCTGCGGCAGCCCGCCATCGCCGCTTTGCGCCGGGCGGGGATCGACGATCTGCTCAACGATACGCGTTTGGTCGCGGAGGCGGTGCGCAGCCTGGGTCTCACGTACCGTCGGTTCTGGCACCTGACGGCCGAACGGCGATCCGAGCTTTTGTGGCGGCACCTCTTCGTCGAGCACTCGCCTCTCTCGACCGCAGCGCGAGGCGTGCTCACCAGCCTTCGCGGTCTGGGTCTCACCCCGCGGCGCGGCGACCAGGCCAAGATCCGCCGTTGGTTCGCCGAAAAACGGCCGGATTGGCTCGTCGATCGCGTCTTCGAGGTCGCTTTGGTCGAGTCGGTCGTGGCCACCGTAGATCCCTTCAACGAGACCGAGCGCCGACGCTGGATCCGCGGCTTTCCGGTGGACGAAAGGTTTCGGCCACGCCTGCTTCTCGACGAACTTCTCTTCGATTGGCCCGCGGCCGCCCGCCGTCTGTCGGAATGGGATTACCGGGTCGCAATCGATTTCGGTGGGGATACCGACGAGGAGGTGCAGCGTTTCCTGCGCGACTGGACCGAGCGCACGGCTCCCGTCGGATTTTCGGCGAGCCTGCCGCCGACCTTCCGCTTCCCGCATCCCGGCCCGGCGGCGCGTCTGCTCGAAAACGTCGTCCTCCCCGAATGCGAGCGCAGGAAGCGTCCGTTCTCCTTCATCGTCGGAGAGGTGCCGCTGGTCAATCCGGCGCTTCGCCACGCGGGCGGGGTGCGGCGGGCTGCCGACTTGACGGGATTGGAGAATCTCCTGCGTCGCTTCGATGGAAGCCGCCTGGTCGTGATCGGAGTCGCCCCGGGCAACGACGAGGAGATCTCCGCCCTCGCCGGGGTCTTTCCCCATCTCCATCCGGCCGGACTCGGGACCCGCCCCGACGCGCCCGAGGCGGCCGCGGCACTGGCGAATCGCCTGTCTTTGCTCGGGACGACCTTCACGCCCTTCGTGTCGCGGGCACGGGTGCTCGAACAATTGATCTCCTCGTGGTCGGGGGCGCGGGAGGCGGTGCAGACCGTGCTGACCGGGCACTACCACAGCCTGGTCGATGCCGGACTTGGAATTTCCCGGCTCGACGTAGAACGCGACGTTCGCTCCCTTCTCGGAGGAGCGTTCCGCAGCTTCAGCGGTCTCGACGATTGAGCGCGACCCTCGTCGTCGTCGGAGCCACGCTGCTCGCCGCGACGGCGCAAACGGTAGCTGGCTTCGGCTTTGCTCTGATTGCCGTTCCGCTCTTCGTCCTGGTTCTGGACGTCCCCGGGGCCGTCGGGACGGCAGCGCTCTTGAGCTTCGTGAACGTCGTGAATGTCGCCCGCACGGTGCGAAGCCATGCGCCCTGGGACATCGTGCGCCCGGTCCTGGTGGGAAGTCTTTGTGGCATGCCGCTGGGACTCGCCCTCTTGCTGGGAGTTTCGAGCGATGCGCTGCGCATCGCCGTCGGTTCCGTTTCGATCCTGATGGCGGCCGCGATCGGACTCGGGTTCACGATCGCGGCCCCGGGGCGCCTGGGCGCGGCCTCGGTCGGCCTGGTGTCGGGCGTGCTGAGCACCAGCATTGCGATCAACGGTCCGCCGGTCGTGCTCTATCTGCAGGCGCTCCGGACGACTCCGGAAGTCTTTCGCGCGGCCATCTCCACCTTCTTCACCCTCAACGGAGTCGTGACCCTGTCGCTCTTCGTGGGCTCGGGCGTGATCGACGGGGACACGGTCTCCGTGTCGCTGCCGGCGCTTCCGGCGCTGCTCCTCGGCAATTGGCTGGGCCACCAGATTCTGCCGCGATTCCGGCCGGTGACCTTCCATCGCTTCGTCCTTCTCCTCCTCGTCCTGAGCGCCGGCATCTCGCTGGTCGAAGCGCTCTTCCGGGTTCTCGGTTGAAAGCGATCGCGCCCCGACGTAGGAGCGCACCATGAATGCCGCCGTACTGGCCGCCATCGCCTTCGTAGGCTTCGGGCTCGGCTATCGATACTACTCCCGCTTCCTCGCCGATCGGGTCTTCGGGTTGCGCCCCGACGAGAAGGTGCCGTCGCGCGAATTCGAGGACGGAGTCGATTTCGTGCCGACGCCGATCGGCATCCTCTGGGGGCATCACTATACGTCGATCGCCGGGGCGGCTCCGATTGTCGGGCCGGCCCTGGCGGTCATCTGGGGATGGCTGCCGGCTCTGGTCTGGGTCGTCGTCGGGACGGTGATGATGGGAGCGGTGCACGATTTCTCGGCGCTGGTCCTGAGTGCTCGTCACGGCGGTCGCTCCATCGGCGACATCTCCGGGGTCGTCCTGAATGACCGCGTGCGGACGCTCTTTTTGCTCATCATCTCCCTTCTGATCTGGATCGTCCTCGCCGTTTTCGCGTTCATCATCGGAACGCTCTTCGTCGCCTATCCGGGTTCGGTGCTACCGATCAACGTCCAGATCGTCGTCGCGCTCCTTCTGGGCTGGCTGGTGCACCGACGCGGGCTTCCGGCGCTCGTCCCTTCCCTGATCGCCTACGTGCTGCTTCTGGGCTGCGTCTTCTACGGCGAGGCCTTCGCCTCCGCCTTTCCGGTGGTGGCGTCGCTCGGTGTCCTGCAGTGGGTCTGGATCCTTCTGATCTATTGCTTCGTCGCTTCGGTCCTGCCGGTCTGGTTGCTCCTGCAGCCGCGTGACTACATCAACTCGCATCAGCTGGTCACCGCTCTGCTCCTGCTTTCGGCTGGATTGCTGGTCTTGCAGCCGACCGTCGTGGCGCCAGCCATCAATCCGACACCGGAGGGGGCGCCCTCCATGCTGCCCTTCCTCTTCATCACCATCGCGTGCGGGGCGATCTCCGGGTTCCACGGGTTGGTTTCCTCCGGGACCACCTCCAAGCAACTCGCGCGTATGACCGACGCGCGTCCGATCGGGTACGGAGGCATGCTCGGCGAGGGGGCGCTCGGCATGCTGGCGGTCCTCGCGACGACCGCCGGCTTCGCGACGAGCGAGCAGTGGTATGTCCACTACGCGAGTTGGGGAGCGGCACAGGGACTGTCGGCCAAGCTCGCCGCCTTCGTGCAGGGCAGTGCGACCTTCATCTCCTCGCTTGGCCTGCCGATGCACGCGGCCGAGACCTTCATGGCCGTGGTGGTGATCGCCTTTGCCGCGACCTCGTTGGATACCGGCGCGCGGATCCAGCGGTTGGTCATCGGGGAGCTGGGGGAACTCTATGGGATCCAGCCTCTCACGAACCGTTACGTGGCCAGCGCGACCGGCGTCGGTCTCGCCCTGATTCTCGCTCTGACGCAGGCGGGTGGGAAGGGGGGGCTGGTCCTGTGGCCCCTGTTCGGGACGACCAATCAGCTTCTCGCCGGAGTGACCCTGCTGCTCGTTTCGGTCTGGCTCCGCCGCCAGGGTCGACCCGTAGTCTATACCCTCGTCCCGATGATCTTCGTGGCCGCCGCGACCCTGCTCGGGATGGTGGGCGAGTTACGCTCCTACATCGAGTCGGGCAGCTGGTTGCTCGCGGCTCTGGGCGGGCTCATCGTGGTCTGCGACGTCTGGGTGCTTCTCGAAGGGGCCCGGATCTTCCGCGACGCGGTGCCCGGTAAACCGTCCGAACCGGCTCGGGCCTGAGCGCAGGGGGCTGCGTGGGCGGTGGGCCTCGAATCCTCGCTGCGGCGTTCGCCGCCTGGCTCCTGGCGATCGAGGCAGGTTGCGCGCAGGACACCCCCGCCCCGGGCGGGCTTGCCCGCCCGGAGAGTGCTGCGTCGGAGAAGGATTCCTCCGGGGCCCGGGGTCGCTCCGGGCCGGCGGCTGAATCGGCGGAAGTGGTCATCGACGGGTCCTTCGGCGATTGGAGGGGGCCGGCTCGGTTGCGCGCCGACGACCGGGACCTTCTGGTGCGCCTGTCCCTTCCCGAGAGCACCAATCTGCAGGCGGGCGTCCCCGCGATCGCGCTCCTCCTCGATCTGGATGACGACCCCCGCACGGGCTCCTCGCTCGAGGGCGTGACGGGCGATGCCGGCGGTGGAGCCGAGTTGGCCGTGGTCTTCTCGCCGCCCGGCACCGGTCGCGGCGGCGGGCAGGGGGCCGCGGCCCTGGTGCTGCCGTCGTCGCCCGGTGATGGCGCCGCGCAACCTCTGGCGCACGCGGCCCTCGATCTCGTCTTTGCCCCGACCTACGCCGCGCGCGATTTCGAAATGCGCCTCTCGCGCCGCATCGACGGTCCGCCGGCGTTGAGCGAAGCCCTGATGCGCGGGCGGGTCTCGGCGCGCGTGCTCGCCGTCGACGCGAGCCGGTGGGTCGCCTGGTCCGAATCCCTCGGCTCGGTGGAACTTCCCCCGCTCGCACCCGCGCAAAAGGCGGCTGCGGTAACCCTTCCTCCGCGGCGCGCGGACGCGCTGCGGGTGGTTTCGTGGAACGTCCTCTTCGCGAGTCCGAAGCGAAACCCCGCACCTTTCGCGCGCATTCTGCGGGCACTCGATCCCGATATCGTTCTCGTGCAGGAGTGGGAGAAAGCCGATGCCCCGGCGCTCGTCGATTGGTTCGCGGCGCACGTGTCGCCCAACTGGCACGCGCTCACCTCGTCCGGGTGGGGTGTCGCGGTGATCGCGCG
>JAPOLW010000349.1 GCA_029976905.1 bacterium
ACCACGTGTCGCACGTCCGGGACGTCGTCGAGGGTGCTTCGCGCAGCCGGCGGAGTCTGCTGATGGGCCGCGCGCGCGTCCGGATTGCCCTCATCGCACTGGTTCTGACCGTCCTCACCGGAATCGGTTTTCTTCTCGGGCGTACAATGTTGCGGCAGCGCCAGGCGGCCGAGCAGACCGCCGCGCCGTCCATCAACGGGGACGTCGCTCAGAGCATCCGGAAATTCCACCGGGTCAAGGTCGAAGACGGCCGCACGGTGTGGGATCTGCGCGCGGAGAAGGCGGATTTTCTCGAAGAAGGGCGCGTTCGGGTAGAAGGACCGGAGTTGGCGTTCTTCTCCGACGACGGTCGCGCGATCAACCTCGCAGGCGCGCGCGGTGAGGTCGTCCTCGATGGACCGGAGGTCGAACGGATCGACCTGACCGGAGGAATCGAGGTCCACGTCGGGGCGTACCGCCTCCGTACTCCGGAGGCCTCGTGGGTCGGGGCGCGTAATTCCGTCGTGGCCAGCAGCGGTGTCGATTTGAGTGGTGGCGGCCTGTCGATCGAGGGCGACGTCATGATCGTTCAGCTCGAGCGGCGACGCGTCCGCGTCGTCGGCGGCGTACGCACCGTGCTCAAGGGGACTGATGAGGATGCGGCGAGCGCTGCGGGGGGGAGCCCGTCGGCCACACATCACCGTCGGGAAGACGAGGCCGCGCCCCCTCCCGGGTCCCCCCGGGAAGAGAGTCCGGTCGCGGAGGCAGCGCGTGCGTCGTGACGCGGCGAGGATCCTGCCGTTCGTGGCCGTGCTCCTCTGCGGCGGTCCGGCGTGGGCGCAGCCTGACGCGGAGCAGGTCGCTGCCCGGGAGGCCAGTGAGTCCTCGGGACGGAGCGCCGGGCCGTCCTTGATCGACGGGGGCGGGTTCGGCGAACTCAGCTTTACGTCGTCCGACGAACCCCTGGTCATCGAGGCGGACCAACTCGAGTTCGACTATGATGAAAATCGTCTGGTCTACCGCGGTTCGGTCCGTGTGGTGCAGGGGGATTTCGAGCTCGAGTCCAAGGCTCTCACCATCACCTTCACCCGTGCCGAGGAGTTGGAGAACGCAGAATTGCAGCGTGTCGTCGCGCAGGGTGATGTCGAGATCAAGCAGGGGGAGCGGCGGGCATCGGGCCAACGAGCGGTCTTCGACCAGAACAGCCGGCAACTCATCCTGCGTGGGAACCCCGTCCTGCGTGACGGATTGAACGAGGTCCAGGGGGAGCGCATGACGGTCTTTCTCGACGAAGGCCGCAGCGTCGTGGAGTCTGGCGAGAAGAAGCGTGTCTCGGCCGTGCTCTACCCGGGCAAGCCCGACGGTGCTGGGGCCGGGGCCGGAAAAGAGTCGCCGCCGCCCAACGGCGCTTCGAACGTTTCGCCAAAGGCCTCGGCGGCCGTGGATCGCACGACGCAGGCACCGGCGGGGGCCGGCGTTTCGGCGGAAGACGCTTCTTTGCCATCGCAGGCGCCGGGTCGGGTACCGGGCATGGAGGGCGAGTCGCCATGAGCGGCAGCCACGACGACGTCGGGGCCTCGCTCGCCGCCGCAGGTCTGCGCAAGAGTTACGGGCGGCGTGAGGTCCTCCGTGACGTCTCGATCGAAGTACGGCCCGGCGAGGTGGTCGGACTTCTGGGTCCCAACGGCGCCGGCAAGACCACGACCTTCTATTGCGTGGTCGGTCTGACCCAGCCGGATGCCGGCAGCGTCCGGCTCGGAGAGCGGGATTTGACCCCCCTTCCGATGTTTCGCCGCGCTCGCCATGGCATCAGCTATCTTCCGCAGGAAGCATCCGTCTTCCAGGGATTGACCGTCGAGGACAACATCAAGGCCGTCCTCGAGACGCTGCCGATGACGCGCGAGGTTCGCCGCGCGCGACTCGACAGTCTGCTCGACGAACTCTCGATCGCCCACCTGGCCAAGTCCAAAGCAAGCGCGCTATCGGGCGGTGAGCGCCGACGGCTGGAAATCACCCGCGCTCTCGTCATTTCTCCGTCTTTCATCCTCCTGGACGAGCCCTTTGCCGGCATCGATCCAATCGCGGTCATCGACATCCAGAACATCATCGGCCAACTCCGCGAACGGCGCATCGGCGTTCTCGTCACCGACCACAACGTCCGCGAGACGCTGGGGATCTGCGATCGCGCCTATATTTTGAGCGACGGCACGATCCTCGAAGAGGGGACCCCGGAGACGATCGCGGCCAGCCCGCGAGCGCGCGAAATCTACCTGGGGAAGGAATTCCGCCTCTAGGCGTAGGATTCAGGTCGCAAAGACCGATATAGATAGAGTCAGAATGTCCTTCGAGCCGAAAATGCGCCTGACGGCCGGGCTCAAGCAGTCGCTGGTCATCACGCCTCAGCTCAAGCATGCGATCAAGATCCTGCAGCTTTCGCGGGCCGATCTCGAGCAACTCGTCACCGAGGAGATGGAGCAGAACCCGACCCTCGAGGAACTCTCCGTCGGTCAGGAGGATTTCGAGGCCGAACGCGACGCGGCGACGCCCGACGATCGCATGGGCGAGGTGGTCGACCCCACCCTGCACGAGGCCGAAGCGCCGGCGAAGGACGAGGCCACCGAGGTGGCCGGTGACCAGAATCTCGGAGACATCAACTGGGAGGAATATCTCTCCGATTACGCCGCCAACACGTCGCATGGGTCTCTTTCCGCCGGGAGCGGGGGAGATTTCGACGAAGACAAGCGGCCAAGCCTCGAGAATACGCTGTCGCGCTCTTCCTCGCTGGCTGATCATCTCACCTGGCAGCTTCGCATGGGCGACTTCACCAGCGACGAACGAGAGGTCGGCGACGTCTTCATCGGCAACGTCGACGAAAATGGTCGTTTGCAGATTTCCCTGGAGGATGCGGCCTTCGAGGCTGGTGTCGATAACGAGACCGCCCTCGGCATTCTCGAGCGCATGCAGGCTTTCGAGCCGCCGGGTGTCCTCGCGCGGTCCCTCGAAGAATGTCTCCTCATCCAGCTCGATCAGAAGGACCTCGAAGAACCGCTCCGGTCGCACGCACGTGCGATCGTTCGCGATCACCTTTCTCTGGTGGAAGGGAAGCGTTTCGACAAGCTGGCCAAGCAACTTCAAATCCGCAAGGAGGAGGTCGTCGACGCGGTCAAGGTCATCGCTTCGCTCGAGCCCAAGCCGGGTCGTGACTTCATCGACGAAGAAGTTCGCTATGTCACTCCCGACGTCTACGTCTACAAGATGGACGGCGAATTCGTCGTGACGCTCAACGACGATGGGCTTCCCAAGTTGCGGGTGAGCAATTCCTACCGACGGCTGCTTTCGGACGGCGAGGGGGCCAGCGAGGCCAAGAACTACATTCGCGAGAAGCTGTCCTCGGCGCAGTGGCTGATCCGCAGCATCCACCAGCGGCAGGGCACGCTCTACAAGGTCACCAACTCGATCGTTCGGTTCCAGAGCGCGTTCTTCGACGAAGGGGTCAAAGCGTTGCGGCCCCTCGTCCTCAAGGACGTTGCCCAGGACATCGAGATGCACGAGTCGACCGTCAGCCGGGCGACGGCAAACAAATATGTCCACACTCCGCAGGGCACCTTCGAGCTGAAGTACTTCTTCACCTCGAGCATCCGCTCGTCGAGCGGCGAAGGCGTATCGGCCGAGTCGGTGAAAGAGAAGATCAAGAAGATCATCGAATCCGAGGATTCGCGACGTCCCTACAGCGATCAGCACATCGCCGAGACCCTGGCCGCCGATAGTATCGAGATCGCCCGCAGGACCGTGGCCAAATACCGAGAACTCATGGGAATCCTCCCATCATCCAAGCGGAGGCAGGTGTCGTGAAAAAGAGCGTGAACGTTCCCATTACCGTGACCTTTCGCCACCTGGCGGCGACCGATGCCCTGCGGGCGCGCGCCGAGAAGAAGATCGGAGCGGTCGTGCGGCTCGTGCCGGGAGCCACCGATGCGCATGTGGTCCTGGCGACGGCCTCCCATCACCACCGTCAGCGTGCCGAGGTGATCGTCAACGGTCCGCACTCGCACCTGACGGCCCACGCCGAGACCGACGACATGTACGCCTCGATCGATCAGGTCGCGGCGAAACTCGACCAGCAGGCGCACACCCTCAAAGGCCGTGTCGTGGAGTCTTCCCGGCGAAGCGCGAGTTCCCGGAGGACCGCGCCGCCGGCTGCGTCTTCCTCCCGGGACTGATATGGACTATCGCACGAGGTTCGGCTCCGATGACGATCACGGACATCCTCGCGCGAGAGCGTGTGCTGCCCGACCTGACCGGGTCGACGAAGGATGAAGTTCTCCTGGAACTCGCCGCCATGCTCGGCGGGGACCTTCCGGGGATCGGTGCGGCCGCCGTCGTCGATGTGTTGCGGGAGCGCGAACGGCTCAATAGCACCGCGATTGGCGACGGGATCGCCATCCCCCACGGACGGGTCTCCCAGATCCAGGATGTGGTGGCCGGCTTTGCGCGCAGTGCCGCCGGGGTGGATTTCGACTCGGCGGACCGGAAGCCGACCCACCTCTTCTTCGTCCTGCTGGCGCCCGATGATGCCGCGGCTCTCCACCTGAAGGCGCTCGCGCGCATTTCGCGTCTGCTCAAGGATCGCTCATTTCGCGACCGCCTCGTCGAGTTGGACGGCCGAGACGCCCTGTACGACGCCATCCTCGCCGAGGACGCGAAGTTCTGAAGAGAAGGTGGGCCACTTCCCATGAACGTCAGCGTGCGCGAGGTGCTCGGTTTGCGGGGCTCGCTCCGGCTCAAGTTAGTGGCCGGGGGGCGCGGACTGGGCC
>JAPOLW010000034.1 GCA_029976905.1 bacterium
GCCGCCGACGAACCGCCGATTCCGGACGACCCGCCCCGGCGTCAGCGCTGCACGTTGCGCGTTACGACGATGTTCTGGACGTGCTCGTCGTCCCGCACCCGCACGAGGGCATAGGCCACGGCGATTTCCGCCGAGGTCCCGCCGTCCGGGGAATACGCCACCTCCGAGAGGATGACGTAGTCACCGGCCGGCAGCCACGAAAAATGGAACCGCCCATCGCGACCGGCACGCGTCGTCCACCAGATCTCTTCCGCCTTGCGATCGAGCATCTCGTTCTTGCGAACGACTTCCTGTTGCACCAATGCCTTTGCGTAATCGGTCGCAGGCGTGAGATGAACCGGATTGCGCGCGCCGACGACCTCTCCGTTTGGGGTGGCGAGAAAGACGCGTCCGGAGATGGCGCTCTCGCCCTTCTGTCGATAGGGCGCGAGCTCCTCCTCCAGAAGGAGTCTCTGACTGCGGCTCGGACCGCTGTCCGAGGTCCCGTAGGCGATGCCGGTCGCCGCAGGAGTGCATCCAGCAGTCCACAGGGAAAGTGAAGCGCCCCAGACGAGCGCGAAGCGAGCCCAATCGCGAATCGATGACATGACCCTCGACCTGTCGGGGAGCGCGCGGGCCATGTCAAGCCGGGGACGTCCCGGAACCCGCGCCCGTCGCCGGCCCGGCCGTCAAGGTTTTGGCCGCCGCCACGTGCAGAGGCGCCCGACGCTCCAGAAAATTGACCCCCACTCGCCGCCCGGAGGGGCGAGAGGCCCGGTTTCGCAATGTTTTCCGGGAGGCGACCGGCAGCGATCGACTGGCCGGCGCTTTGCATCGGGTCTTTGCCGATGTCCTCCCACGTGTCCGCACCGATCCCGCCGACGTTGGGCGTTGCGCGTTGGCGGATCGGCGCAAAGGAGTCCGGCTGATGTCCGGCTACGAATTGCGTTCGGCAGAAGCGGTCGTCCTCGTCGGTGGCCTCGACGATTCGGGGCCCGGCACCGACGCGGGCCGCCCGCCTTCCCTCGCGCCCGTCGCGGGGCGTCCCTTTCTGACCTACCTTCTCGATCAGGTTCTGCGAGCGGGCATCCCCCGCGCAGTTCTGTGCACCGACGCACGAGGAGAATCCGTGCGCGCGACCCTTGGCGATTCCTACGGAGAACTCGCCCTGGCCTATTCGCATTGCCCGCAGGCGTCGAGTTCGGGCGGAGCCCTGCGCGAGGCGCGCAAGCTCGTCACGTCCTCCTGTGCTCTGTTGATGAAGGATGATTCCTACTGCGACGTCGATCTGCTCGATCTCTGGGAGTGGCACCACGTCCACCCGGCCCACGCCACCGTGGTCACCGCCTCGGTGAACGACGCCGGTTGCTTCGGTCGGGTAGAGACGTCGGCGGGCGACCGCGTCGTTCGCCTGATCGAAGATGAGGCCGCCCACGGGCCGGCCTTCGTTCACACTGGACTCTGCCTCCTGCATACGGCGCTTCTCGAACGCATCCCATCCGACCGGCCGATCTCGGTCGAGAGCGAACTCTTCCCGCGCTGGATCGACGCCGGAGGCGTCTTCGCCTACCCGTCGCAAGGTACCTTCATCGACATCCGCACGCCCGAACACCTCCGCCGGGCCGAGTCGGTGCTGCGCAGCCTGGCCGTCCCATCGGGCGCGCGCGACGCGATCGGTGAGATCGCCAGTGCTCTCGAAGACCTCCACGGAGAAGGCCCGTGATTTTTTCGAGTCTCGACGAGCGACTCCACTACGAGTCGCTACGCATCCGGCGTGCCGCCGAACGACTCCGTGACCTCGGCGTCGATCCCGATGGTGGACGTCCCAAGCGAGGTCCACGATGCCGGGACGGGCTCGCGGTCGGCGTGTGCCATCCGCTGCGGGACACCGATCTCCTCATCGGGGCCCCGGGATGCCTTGCCTTCTTCCTTGCCAAGGGCGGGTCGATGCGAAGCCTGTTCACGGCCGCCCTTGCCGGGCTCGATCGTACCTCGACACCGATTCCGGGAGAAGCGACCGAGGTCGGCTTCCTGGCTCCGGCCGTCGAGGCGACCATCGATTGGACCGAGATCCTCGCATGCGCCGGGCGACGCGGGAGCCAGGAGATCATCGCCGTCGTACACAGCGGCGCGGACGTCCCGGCCCACGTTGCCGTGCAGGCGGCGCGCGAGCGAGCGCCCCTCCTCTTCCTGTTCCCCGATGGGCCTCCCGCACCCGAAGCGATCGGTGCGGCCGATCGGCTCGAGGACGCCGCCGAGATCCTCCCGATCCTCGCAACGATCGAGGGGCCCGGAAGCGACGACCCGGTGCGGGTCAGCAGCGTCGTCGGCCGCGTCGTCGAAAGAATCCGCCGCGGCAACGGCCCCGGCGCCATCGTGTGGGCTGCAAACGGACCGGACGAACCTCTCCGGCGCGCCGACGCCACGGCGCCGGGCACCGGTCCGCTGCACCGACGCGCGTTCGCGGCCCCACCGGACGGGGAATTCGAGCCCTTCCTGCGCGCCGAAATCGAGGACGCTCTGGCGTACGCATTCGCCACGCAGCCGTCGACCCACGATCAGGCGAGCGTCGCGAGAAGGCCCATGGCAAACGCCGCCTGGACCACCCACCCCGCGTTCGGCGCCCGCCCCGCGGCCCCCTACCGGACACGAGAGGGCAAGCCGACGAACCTCCTCCGATCGGCGACGGTCCCGAGCGAATCACGAGGATGAACGGAGAAGAAATGCCATCCCCCGCCTTCGAGCGCGAAAATCACGTCGGCGCCGACGTACCCGATTGCGGCACGACGTTCGGCCCATCCATGGTGGATCTGCTTCGGTCTGCCCCGATCCCCGACGATCGTCTCCTGCAGAGTCTCGGACTCTTCCTCGAATCCCGGAATCTCGCCCGCCTGCTCTTCCTGGATTTCCTCTTCCGCCAGATCGTTTCGGTCGAAGGCGCAATCCTGGAATTCGGCACCGGCTGGGGCCAGAACCTGGCCACGTTCGCCGCCCTGCGCGGGATCTACGATCCCTTCAACCGTCATCGAAAGATCATCGGCTTCGGAGATGCCCCGTCGCCCGAGAGCGGCGCGCTCCCGCAGGATTATCCCGACTTTCTCGCCTCTGTTCTCGGGCGCCACGAGGCGCAGGCGCCGCTCGCGCACCTCAAGAAGTTCGAACTGCGGCGGGGCGACCCCACCGCGGAGCTCGAAGTCTACCTCCGGGATGCGCCGGAGACGATCGTCGCCCTCGCCTACTTCGATCTCTCTCTCTACGGCCCGACCTGTGAATGCCTCGAACGTCTCCGGCCCCGCCTGGTGCGCGGCAGCGTGCTCGGCTTCGACGAGTTCGGCGACACCCGCTCCGCGGGAGAGACCCTCGCCCTCATGGACGTCTTCGGGCTCGACCACGTCCGACTGCAACGCCTGCCACAGGTGCCCCACGCCTCCTACTTCGTCGTCGAATGAAGGAAACCCTGATGATGCTTCCCGAAGAAATCCTTGGCGCACTGCGCGGCATGAATCTGCTGGTCACCGGTGGGACCGGGGCCGTGGGGCGGCACGTCGTCTCCCTCGCACTCGACGCCGGCGCTTCGGTGCGCGTCGTCTCCCTCGACGACTCCCGCCCCCATCCTGCCGCCCGCTACGTCCACGCGGATCTCACCGACGCGGAAAGCTGCCGGGATTCGTTACGCGGCATGGACGCCGTCGTCCATCTGGCCGCCACCGGAAGCCCGAGCGGAATTGCCGCGCGCGGCTCTCAGGGCGTGATCGTGCCCCTGCGGCGCACCAATGCCAACCTTCTCGATGCGAGCCGGGAGGCCGGCGTTCGTAAGTTCGTCTACGCCAGTCCGATCGGCGCACCGCCGACCCGCGCCGAATTGCGCGACGGCCTCGAACTCGAGGCCTTCTCCGCCATCCGCGTCGCCAACGTATACGGCCCCGGAGACCATCTCGACGCCCACGAGGGTCGCCTCCCCGGCTGCCTTCTCGAACGCGTGCTCGCCGGTGAGAACCCGGTCGTGATCGGGGCAGATAGCGAGGCCGTGGGTGAGTTCGCCTACGGCGGTGACGTCGCCGAAGGCATCCTACGAGCCCTCCACTACGGGACCCGGGGCGAGGTGGTGAACGTCGGCGCCGGGCAGGGAACGACGATCCGGCAACTCGCCGAGACCCTCTGCGAGATCGTCCCCTTCCGCTTCGTCTTCGATCCGAGCCGGGACTGGACCTTCGCACGACACGTCATGGATTTGTCCCGCGCACGCGAGCAGCTCGGTTACGAGCCCCGTACGTCGCTGCGCGAAGGGCTCGAGGCAACCTGGCGTTGGTCACGCGACCACGATTCCGCGCCGCTGATCGCAGAGGACTTCCAGCAAAGCGCTTGAGCGTCGGCGAAACGACGGGGCCTCCGGCCCCCGCAACCGTTCAGGAGGGCTGCAGTCCCTCGAGACGATCGACGGCGGAGAGGTATTCCTCGGAGAGTCGCTGCATCACCTGCCGGACCGACTCCACATGATCGATCATGCCGACGACCTGTCCGACCGGGTTGAAGGCAACCTTCTGCGCGGCGTCGGCGTAGCGGTGTGTCCGCTGCACGGCATCCATCGTCACCATCCCCTGCAGAGGCATCCCGAGAGGATCGGGCGCATCTTCCCGCTCCCAGGCCTGCGTCCATTCGTTCTTGAGCATGCGGCACGGTTTTCCGGTGAAGGAACGCGAGCGCACCGTGTCGCGGCTCGTCGCGTCGAAGTAGGACTGTCGCTGCGCGGGTGGCGCCTCGGCCTCCTCGACGGCGAGCCACAGGGATCCAGTCCAGACACCGGCCGCCCCCACGGCGAGCGCAGCGGCGATCTGCTGTCCCGAGCCGATTCCCCCGGCGGCCAGGACCGGGGTCGGCGCGACCGCGGAGATGACCTGCGGCCACAGGACCAGACTCCCGACCTCACCGGTATGCCCGCCCCCTTCGGTTCCCTGGGCGATGACGATGTCGACGCCGGCCTCCGTGTGCTTGAGAGCCTGGCGAGGGCTCCCACACAGGGCGGCGACGAGGCGGCCCGCCTCGTGGACCTGCTCGATCACGTCCTCGGGGGGGGTTCCAAGAGCGTTCGCGATCAGCTTCACGCGCTCGTGCCGCAAAGCACATTCGACCTGCGGGGCCGCCGTGGCAGCGGTCCAGCCGAGAAGCTCGTGGTGCTTGTCCTCGGCCGGCATCTCGGGAACACCCGCGTCCGAAAGGAGCTTCGAGGCGAACGAGCGGTGTTGCTCGGGAATCGCGGCGCGAAGTTGCGCTTCCAGTCGGGCCGGGTCGATCTCGTCCATCCCCTCGTATTTGCCGGGGATCACGATGTCGACGCCATACCCATGGTCGCCGACGTGCTCGTCGATCCAGTCGAGTTCGATCTCGAGCTGCTCCGCGGTGAATCCGACGGCGCCCAGGACCCCGAAGCCTCCGGCCTTGCTCACGGCCGCGACCACGTCGCGGCAATGCGTGAAGGCGAAAACGGGCAGATCGATTCCAAGTTTCTCGCAGAGCTCGGTACGCATGGCGAAAACCTCCTCTGGAGACTCCTCTAACACCCGCGACTGAAGGGGAAAGCCGGGCGCCGGGGCTCCCTGTCCGCCGACCCGCGGCTGCTCCGGGGCACCGCCGTCCCGCATCGGACCGTGCCGCGACCACGAACGGGCTCGATTGCGGGGGCAAATTCGTCTGTTTGTTCGCCTCGTTTCCTGTGCTAATCCCGGAGTTCGTCGAGGAACGACCAAGGAGATCTATGCACAGACCGCGTGGGCCGCGGTTCATGCCCGTCAGGCCCGAAGGAACACACCGCACGAATCGTCAGATCCGGGTCCCGCAGGTTCGCCTGATCGGGGCCGAAGGGGAGCAGCTCGGCGTCGTTGCGACCGACCAGGCTCTCCGGCTGGCCCAGGAGGCGGGGCTCGACCTCGTCGAGGTCGCCCCCAACGCGTCTCCGCCGGTATGCCGCCTGCTCGACTACGGAAAATTCCGCTACTCGAAGCAGAAGAAGGACGCCGAGGCCAAGAAGAAGCAGCACATCACCCAGGTGAAGGAGCTGCGCGTGCGGCCCGGGACGGACGTCAACGATCTGCAGCGCCAGATGAAGAAGGCGCAGGCCTTCCTCGAGGACGGTCAGCGCGTGAAGTTCACGCTTCGCTTTCGCGGTCGTGAAATGGCGCACCAGGACATCGGTCGTCAGAAGCTCACCCGCCTCGCCGACGAGCTTGCGGAGTACGGCTGGGTCGAGGTCGCGCCCCGGACCGAGGGCCGCGTCATGCATCTCGTGATGGCCCCGGGGCAGAAGAAGGCGAAGATCACCAGGCCCGAGGAAGGCAAGCCCGCTCCCAAGGCGGACGCGCCCGACCAGCAGGCCAGTAGCTGAAGACCAACGCGGGGCTCGCATTCGCGGCGAGCCCCGCGCTCCATCCTCACGACCGGGCCGGCCTCGAGCGCGCGGACCGTTTTTCCGCGTCTCCCGCCAAACGATCATGGTCGAGGGAGGATTCGGGGTGTATCCTCGAAGGAGAGATGTCGTCTCCCCGCGAATTGCTCGGCGGGATTTCGATCTTCGGTGGGCTCTCCGACTCGACGCTCGATTTCCTGCACGCGCGGCTCGAACCGGTGCACGTGCCCAAAGGCGAATACTTCTTCCGCGAAGGGGATTCCGCCGACTGCATCTTCGTGCTCGAGTCCGGCTCGGCCGAGGTCGTGAAGACACGCGAGGATCGCACCTTCGTCTTCGTGACCTTCAAACCCGGCGCATGCTTTGGCGAGACGGCGCTCATGGGAATCACGAGCCAGACCGCCGGGATCCGCGCGGCCACCGGGTGCCGCGCCTTTCGCCTCGACCGAAATGTCCTGCACGAACTCTATCGACGGGATCTTCCCCAGTTCACCTTGATCCAGATGAATCTCGGCCGGGAAATTGCCCGACGCTTCACGATCCTCGGCGAGGTTCTCTTCGAGCACTCCGTGGCCAACCGCGAAGGTCGTCCGGGCGCCCTGGTCGAGGCGATCCACGGCTCGATGAAATAGGCGCCGCGAGGCTCACCACAGCCCTTCCAACCACCCGACCCCCTCGATGTTGCGCGGCGCGAGCACGTCGACGCGCGCGAGTTCCCGGCCGGCCTCCTCCACGACCACCGCGCCGACGACCTGCCCGCGCGTTACGGGAGCCTTGATCCGACCGGGAACCCGCACCTCGACCGAGAGGTCGTCTGCCGTCTCCCGCCCGACCACGAGGCGCAAGCCCGAGGCCGCCCGCCCCTGGAAGAAGGGTTCGCGACCGCCGGAGACCGAGATCTGCGGGCCGACGCCAGCGCCCTTCTTCACCGGTTCGATCACCCGCCAGGTCGCAAAGCCCCGGTCGAGAAGCCGCGCCGCTTCTCCGAGGCTGGAACGCTTTCCGGCGGCGCCCATGACGACCGCAACGAGTTCGAGACCCTCGCGTTCGGCCGTCGCCGTCACGCCGAATCCGGCCAGGCCGATGAAGCCCGTCTTCAGGCCGGTAATGCCCGGATACCAGTGCAGCAGCCAGTTGGTCGTCTGCAAGGTGAAGGAGCCATCACGAAACGGCGCTTCACGGGTCGACGCCCAACGCCAGACCTCGGGATGAGCGCGCAAGGCACGCGCGACGGTCGCCAGGTCCCGCGGACTCATCCGATCGACGCTCTGGCCGGGCGCCGGAGGCAGGCCGTGAACGCTATGGATCTCGGTTCCGTCCAATTCCAACGCACGCGCCCTGGCGTTCATTCGCTCTACGAACGCCGGCACACTACCGCCCACGTGTTCGGCGACCGCGACCGCCGCGTCGTTGGCCGAGCCGACGAGCACCGCCTCCAGGAGAGCGCGCAGGGGAAAGCGTTCCCCCGCGGCGAGCCAGACCTGCGTGCCCCCCATCTTCTCGGCCCACTTCGAAGCGACCACCATGTCATCGAGGGACACCTCGCCCCGGGCCACCGCGTCCATCACCACCAGAACGGTCAGGATCTTCACCATCGACGCCGGGGGCCAGGAGAGGTCCGCGTTGCTTTCGAAGAGGACCCGGCCGGTCGTCATCTCGACGAGGATCGCGCCCCGATAGGGTTGGATCCCCCCCACCTCAGGGTCCGCACCCACGGCCGGCGCCCCACCCAACGCCAGCCACGCGGCAAAGACGAACACCATCCGGACCCCGCTCGATCTCACCATTCCTCCGCCCCGTTCCCGATCGCCCAATCCGCAACCCTATCGCATACACTGGAAACTTACGCAGGCGTGGGCAAGACTCGACTGTGATGGAGAGCGACGCCTCCCCGATTCCGATCCGTGCGCGTGCGCTCGCCAAATCCTACGCCCTGCGGCCGGTGCTGCGCGCCATCGACCTCGACGTCCGCACGGGAGAGTGCGTAGCCCTGCTGGGAGCAAACGGGGCCGGCAAGAGTACGCTGTTGCGGGTCCTCGCCGGGATCGCTCGACCGTCGGGCGGAACGCTCGACCTCTTCGGAGAGAGCTTCCATCCGCAGCGGCCTACGCCCCCGATGCTGGCGCGCGTCGGCTTCGTCGGCCACGAGCCCCTGGTGTACCGGGACCTGACACCAAGACAAAACCTCGACTTCTTCGCCCGGGTCTACGGCGTCGGCGGGACGTCGTCCCTGCGCGAGGAGCGAATCGACCGGGCCATCGCCGCCGTGCGCCTCGAACGCCACGCCGATCGCGACGTCCGGACGTTGTCGCGCGGCACCCTGCAACGGCTGGCGCTCGCACGTGCCACGCTCCACGAACCCGATCTCCTGCTCCTCGACGAGGCCTTCACCGGATTGGATGCGCCCGGTCGGGATCGCTTCGCCGCCTCGCTCTCCGACCTCCATCGCGCGGGAACGACCATCGCCATGGTCAGCCATGATCTGGCCGAGGTCGCAGCCCTTGCCACGCGTGCCATCGTGCTGCGGGGCGGCCGGATTGCCGAGGACCTCTCACCCGTTCCGGATCTCCCCGAACTCACCGAGCGCTATCGAGCGCTCGTCGACGACGGATCTCGAGATGTGGTCGATCGTACGTAAGGACCTTTCGATCGAGCGGCGCACCGGCGAGATGCTCACCTCGCTGTTTCTGCTCGCTCTGCTGGTGATCCTCCTGTTCGCCTTCAGCCTGGACCCCGAACGCCTCCGCGGCCCCGAGTTCGTCGCCGGCCTTCTCTGGACCACCCTGCTCCTCGCGGGAACGCTGACCCTCAATCGTTCCTTCGTACTCGAACGCGAACTGGGCGCCTGGACGGCCCTGTCCCTCGCGCCGATCGACCGGGGATCGATCTATCTGGGCAAGACCATCGCCAACCTCATCTTCCTTCTCGCGGCCTCCATCCTCCTCTTGCCCCTGATTGCCCTCCTGCTGGGAACCCGCGAGATCACGCCCGGCCCCCTTCTCCCTCTCTCGGTCCTGCTCGGCGTGATCGGAATCGCCGCCATTGGAACGCTCTTCTCCGCGATGGCAAGTCGTACCCGCGCCCGCGAGGTGCTCCTCCCTCTGCTCTCTTTTCCCGTGCTCGCTCCCCTGCTGATCGGCGCCGCGCGCACCACCACCGCGGGGCTCGTCGGCGAGGACCTGGAGCAATTGGGCTCCTGGCTGGTTCTGCTCGGCGGCTTCGACCTGGTCTTCCTGACCGCGGGCTGGTTGCTCTTCGACTTCGTCCTCGATGAATGAAGGCGCCGGGCGCGCCCGGAAGGCCGCCGGAGCTGCTTTGCGCTTGCGCACCGGCCGAGGGGCTGGTTGCCTGAGATCATGGACTCGTCCCGCGCCGGTTCCGGCACCGCTGCGGCACCACTCAAGCGCTGGAGTGACGTCGCCCTCCCGGCGCTCACCGGGATCACCATGCTCACCGCGGTGGTCATGGTGTTCTGGGTCGTTCCCAACGAGAAGATCCAGGGGGTCGTCCAGAGGATCTTCTACTTCCACGTCCACCTCGCGTGGATGTGCTTTGGCGGCTTCGTCTTCGTGGCGGGTGCAAGCATCTGGTATCTGCGCACCGGGAGCCCGGTCGCGGACCGGTACGCCGAGGCCAATGCCGAGGTGGGACTGCTCTACACCACGTTGATGCTTTGGACCGGGCCGCTGTGGGCCCGCCCCATCTGGGGCGTCTGGTGGACGTGGGACCCTCGGCTCACGATGACCATCGTCCTCTGGGTGATCTACGCGGCCTATCTGATGCTGCGGCGCCTCGGCGAGGGCGACGAGACGATCATGCGCTATGCGGCCGTCCTCGGGATCGTCGGTGTTCTCGACATCCCACTGCTGGTGCTGGCCGTGCGCCTTTGGCGCGGCATCCACCCGGCGGTCATGATCTCGGACGACCCCGAGGCCGGATTGCGCGACCCGACCATGGTGTGGGCGTTCGTCATTTCGGGAATCGGTCTGGGCTTCCTATTCGCCTGGCTGGTCTCTCTGCGGGTCCGCTTTGCCACCGCGGACCAGGAACTCGCGGCTCTCGCTGCCGAAAGGGAACAAGCATGAAGGGCCTGAACTTCCTTGCCGCGGCCTACACCGGGGTGTGGGTCGGATTCTTCTTCTACCTGCTCGCGCTCGGCCGGCGCGCCCGACGCCTCGAACACGAGGTCGCCAGCCTGCGCCACGACCAGGCGGGATAGACCCGCCGCGCTGCGGTTCGCGGCCAGCCGCCGACGGACCAACATCCGGGTCGTCGGCTCGACGCGAGTCGTCCGGGTCGGTCGGGCCGCGACCCGTCCACCCCTCCCCCCCAAAAGGGCTTGCGTCGGATTAAAAATGGGTATATTTCCCATTTATCAATTCGGCGCGGTCCGGCGGGGATGTGCACTCCGCGCGGGTCGAAACGCCCGGAGCGGGACCGAATCCCGAAACATGGAGGAACAACAATGACGATCAAGACGAAGATTCGTTGGTGGGGGGCGCTCGCCGTCGTGGCTGCCTTTGCGCTCGCAAGCAACGCCGAGGCGCGCCGCCCGGGTCACGGCCCGCGCGGTGGTGGAGGCTCTGGCAAAGACCCGGCGTGCGTTCAGGTCTGTCGCAGCGAGGCCAGGCTCTGCCAGGCCGACCTGCGGGACGAGCTTCGCGCCTGCGCCCAGAGCCAATGCTCGCAAGAGGCGGAGGCTGCGTGTGAAGCCTGCGAGGCCGACCGCGCTTCGGAGGCGTGCAGCAGCAGCCGTTCCGGCGTCCGTGCTTGCCGGCAGGACTGCCGCAGCCAGTTGGCAGACTCCTTCGGGGCCTGCCGGGAGGAGACCCGGGGCTGCATCGACGCGTGCCCCGCCGTCGACCCGAACGAAGCCAGGGATCGCGCCTGCCTGCGTGAGTGCCGCGCCGGACTGCGATCGTGCCGGGGCCCGACGCGGGACGCCCTGGCGCAATGTCGCGGCGGGTGCAGTGGCCTGCGCGACGTCGCCGTTCAGATCTGCGAGGAAGACCGCTGCGGCGACGGGTGCCGCGCAGCCCGGGCCGAAGCGCGCGCCTGCGACGAGGGATGTCGAGCCGAAGCGGTCGAGATCGGGGAGGAGTGCCGGGCGACCGCACGCGCCTGTGCGGCAGACTGCTCCCCCGGAGACTGAGACGCCATGCGGAAGCCCCCGGGAGCGTGACGCGGAAACCGCGCGCGGCCCGGGGGCCGCGCCTCGCACAGCATGGCGTCCGCCCGGGCACAAAGCCTATCGCCTGAAGCACGCCGCTCGGCTACGACAGGAGCGTGGCAAAGGCCGCGTTGCTGATTCTGGTGCCCGCTCTGCTCTGCGCCTGCGGCGCCGCGCCACCGACCTCCTCGACTGGAAACGAGGGCTCGCTCCAGCGCGTGGTCGTGCTCCATCTCGACACCACCCGGGTCGACGGCATCGGCTGCTACGGTGGAATTGCCCAGACACCAAACATCGACAGCTTGTGCGCCCGCGGCCGCCGCTATCTCAACGCGATCGCGCCCACACCCCTGACCTCTCCGAGCATCGCGGCCTTCATGACGGGCAGGCTGGCGCAACGCAACGGCGTCTACACCGTCGGTCATTCACTCGCTCGGGAATTCGTCACGCTCGCCGAGATACTCCAGAACGCCGGCTTTCGGACGGGAGGATTCATCAGCAACATGGTGGTCGCGAATCGCTCCGACGGGAAGAGTTGGGGGTTCGACCAGGGCTTCGACGTCTACCGCGCGGTCCTCGATGACGTAAAACCCCGGGTCGGCGTGGATCCACACCGGGTGCCGCGCGACAACGCCGCAGCCCTCACCTCCGCCGCGCTCGAATTCGTCGAACAGCATGCGCAAGAGGACTTCTTCTTGTGGATGCTCTACATCGACCCTCACGCCCCCTATGCGCCACCGCCTCCCTACGACACCATGTACGAGGCCGATCGGCGCCTCCTGGATCGGAAACGCCACCTCACGGCAGACCAGATCGGTAAGCAGGCCTTTGTTCGCGGGATGTTCGATTCCACCCACTACCTCTCACGCTACTACGGTGAGATCAGCAAGGTGGATCGGTGGATCGGCGCACTCGTCCAACGGATCGATGCGCTGCCGGGGCAGACCCTCTGGGTCGTGACCGCCGACCACGGGGAGAGCCTGGGGGATGCCGGCTCATGGTTCGAACACGGGACGAACATACGCCATCCGAACGTGAACATTCCCCTCATTCTGACGGCGGACGGTCTTGTGCCCCCTGGACAAAGCGACGCCCTGGTCGCAAACATCGACCTCGCCCCGACCATCCTCGATCTACTCGGAATCCCCTCGAAATCGCTGAGAGCCGATGGGCGAACGCTCCGGCCGACCTTCGAAAAAATCGCGCCATGGAGAGAGCGCATGCTCCCGCTCAGCGTGGGAACAGGCGCGCTCTGGCGAGGGGTACGAAAGGGGCACTTGAGTCTCCAGACCGAGATCGACCCGAGGACCGGCCAGGAGCGAAGCATGCAGCTCTATGACCGAAAGCGCGACCCCGAAGAGAGGCGCAATATCGCGCCCCGCGAACCGGGGAGGGTCCAACGACTCAAACGATTCGAGCACCGCTGGTTCAGAAACCGTCGGGCCCGGAGGTCGATCCCGATGGGCAACGAATACGAGATGACCGAACGTCTCCGAACACTCGGCTATCTGGACTGAGACCGCGGGAAGAAGAACCCCACCCACCGAGGATCCTCTGGGCGGGGGCCTCGGCGCGCTCCCGCCTTTTACGGATTCCGGCGACGGAGCCTCTCTCTTCGGAGCGGTTCCCTGGTCCGGGTCCCACCGGCGAGCGGACTCACGTCGGGAAGAGGAACTGCAGTTGGAACCGTAGGCTCCACCGGGGCCCGTTGGTCGGTCGAACTACGTTGCCGAACGCCTGGACCTGACCGTTCATCGCCTGACTCCCGATGCGGAAGATCTTTCCCAGACCTCCACCCAGCGGGATGGTCCACCGCTCGCCCGACGCCGCCTTCCAATTCGACGTGAAGACCGGTGAGGTCACCGCGTACCAGCCGCCAGGCATGTTGAAATTGACGAAGGGCTGCAAAAGAAACGAATGGACCGCCTGGCGATTCGCCTGGCCGGCAAAGGACCACAAATTACGGACGAGACCGCCGATCACCCATGGCTTCGGGGTGACGAGCAGGACCGCGGTCGGCCCCGCGGTCCACTTTCCGGTGCCGAGAAGTTTGCTGGTCGCCGTCTTGAGACCGAAGGACGGACCAACACCCCAGACGAACTTCGTCGCATCGGCGGGAGAGAGGAACGCGCTGATGTTAATGTCGCCGAGGCCAAAGTCGGCTCCCGAATCGACGTTCTGGGGAACGTCCGGAAGGCCCGTCGTCAGGTCGTCGAGATAGATCACCGGCACGATGGTGCGGGTGATCACGTTCCATTCCCCGAGCGAGAAGGGAATGACCGGTTGGATGTTCAGCACGTTCGCCAGGTCGTCTCCGGGCCCCACACCGAAGAAGACGTTGTTCTGGAGCGGCAGGCTGATCATGTCGGCGACGGGATTCTGGGCCGCGGCCGCCAGCGCCTGGGTATCGGACGTCGCCGGCTCCTCGGCACGACTGGTGGGCGCGAGAACGCACAGGAGAATCACCAACCCCGAGACGAGAGTCCCAGGAAGGTTCGCAGAAATCTCACCGCGTGCCATCGGGACACGCATCGCTTCCCTCGTTCCCCCCGCCGGGGGAGGGCATCTCACCCGACGCCATCGCTCCCACCCGACTGGCCGTTCTGCCCACCGCCCTCGTCGTCGCGGAGCGCATCGGCAGTCGGTGAGCCCTCCTGCGGCATGAATCGGGAGTCGATCGCCGCCACGAATTGCTCGCGCAGGAAGGCGTTGGCTTCGCGACCGACTTTCGAATCCGGCCGAATCGCATCGAACCCGTGGTAACAGCCTTCGAAGATCTCGAGCGTGACGTCCACGCCGGCCGCGCGCAGATTTTCGACGTACTGGATCGTCTCGTCGCGGAAGGGGTCCAGGTCCCCGACGAAGGTCGCCGTCGGGGGCAAACCCGTGTAGTCCGTCGCCCGAGCGGGCGCCGCATATGCGGGCACGGCTTCCCCCGCGAGCCCCCCGAGGTAGAGGCGCCAGGCCAGGCGGTTATGCCGTTCGCTCCACACCGGTGCATCGTTGTCACGCGCGGACTCGGTATCGTTGCGGTCGTCGATCATCGGGTAGAGCGGAAGTTGAAACGCGACCCGGACCTCGCCGCGATCGCGCGCCATCATCGTCACGGCCGCGGCGAGACCGCCTCCGGCACTCTGCCCCATGACGAGGAGTTGATCATCCCGGACGCCGAGTTCGCCCGCGTTCTCCTTGAGCCACAAGAGCGTGGCGTAGCAGTCGTGCACCGCCGCCGGGTAGGGCGCGTCGAGCGACTTCCGATAGTCGGGCGCCACCACGACGCAGTCGCGCAATCCAATCAGCGCCGCGTAGAGATCGCCATTCTGCTC
>JAPOLW010000350.1 GCA_029976905.1 bacterium
CAACAACGGTCGGTCGGCCGTCGGCGTTGGCGGCGACGCGCCGTCTTCGCCCCTCGGTTTCGTCACGATCGGCAAGAGCGCCGAGCTCTTTCTCTCGGCGATGATCCTCGATGGAGTCTTCGAGCGACACCCGCGCCTGCGCGGCATCTCGATGGAGCACGGGGCCTTCTGGGTGCCTTCGTGGATCCGGGCGCTCGAGTTCACGGCCCGTTCCCTGCGCCGCATCCAGCCCCGGAAGGTTTCTCCGACCGAAATCGCGCTGGAAAGACTGCGTTTCGCGCCCTTCGTTGGAGAGCCGCTCGATTGGATCGTCGAGAACGTCGGCCCCGACATCCTCGTCTTTGCCACGGACTACACCCATCCCGAGGGGGGCACGGATCCCATCGCGAAGTTCGAGGCGAGCCTCGGCGACTGCGGTCCGGACATCCTGGACGCGTTCTACCACGGCAACATCGCGCGACTTCTTGCGTGCTGAGGATCGCGGGGCCGACATCGCCATTGCCGACCGGGGGCCGGGAATCGACCGCTTCTCTGGTATCGAATCGTCATGCGATGCTCGGGCAGGATCCTCGCCGCACTGTGGCTCCTCCTGTTGGTGCCGGCCGCGTTGTCCGCGGAGACGGACGACACCGCAGCAGAAGCCTCGTCCATCTCGACGCCCGCGGATCTGGAGGTCGGCGGCTCCGGCCCTCCGGCCACGGGCGGCCGGCAGTCTACCGTGCTGGTGGCGGAACGGATCACGGCCACGGGGCCGGCCGGTTGGTCGCTCGGGGGCCCGGATCGCGACGCCGGTATCGGGGATTGGGCGCTTGGCAATGGAACGATCTGCGCCGCCGTGAGCGACCCGGCGCACGAGGGTATGCTCTACCCGAGCGGCGGCGTCCTGATCGACGTCGCGCACTGCGGCCGCGACGACGACCAATGGACGACGCTCGAGACGATGTGGAACCTTTCGCGCGACACGACCCTGGTGATGCGCGACATCGAGGCGGGGCGCGAGGGCGACCGCGCGTTCGTGCGCACGCAAGGGGAGCGCGACGGCGTGCGCGTCGAGATCCATTACGAGGTGGGCCTCGCAGAACCCCGCATTCTGCACGTGCGGATGCGTGCCGAGCGGTTTGCGGACGGTCCCCGCTTCTCCTCGTTGTCGCTCATGACGCTGCATCCGACCGGCCAGACCCGCCCCTTCGTGGCCTTCCGCGCGGCGCCCGAGAAGTCCTCGGGCTTCTCCTATCCGGCGAGCGACCCGACCTCGACGCTCTCCCTTCTGCGCGCCCTCATCCCAGCCGACCTGCACGTCTTCGTCGGCACGGCGGCCGCACCGGAGCTCGCCTATGGATTCGAACTGGTGCGTGCCGAGCGCATCCACGCCGATGCGGCCACGCCCATCGGCATGATGGCGACCACCGGTGTGAACTCGAGCGTCATCGGCGTCTTCGTGGACGATTTCTGGCTTGGCGAGGGCAATCCACCGGGCCTCCTCGAGCTTGCTCAGACGCTCTTCATGGACCTTCCGATGGGGGATCGACTGGAGGTCGACTGGCGCTTGCATCTCACCGAGCGTGCCGACGTGGCGTCGGTCACCGATCGTCTGTGGCGCGAACATCCGCGCCTGCGCGGCGCGGTGGGCGATTCCGAGGCCCGTATCCACATCGAGCGACCCGACGGAACGCCGGTGACCGAGGTGCGGGTCGACGGCGACGGCCGTTTCTCCGTGCGCCTGCCGCCCGGCGCCTACCGGGTGCGGGTACGGACGCCGGCGCGCGAAGACGTCCTCTCCGACGTGACGGTGCGCGCGGGCGAAGGGGCCGAGCTCCCGGAGAAGGCCCTCGCGCCCACCTCCCGCCTCGAGTTGCCCGTCGGCAAGCGCATGCGCCTTTCGTTCGAGGGGGTTCGAGGAACCATCAACCCCACGTTCGGCGACGATCTCCTGGGGTTTCAGGTAGGGGAGGAGCGCATCCCCTCGACGCTCGAGAGTCACCACGTGCACCTCGCGGGGACTCCAGACGATCCGCGTTCGGTCCGGCTCGCGCCGGGGCGCTATCGTGTCACGGCGACGCGTGGTCCCGAGCATGCCATCGAGCAGGCCGAAATCGAGTTGGCCGCCGGAGAGACCCGCCGCCTGGCTCTGCCCGAGCCCTATCGTGTGCTCCGGACGCCCGGTTGGGTGTCGGCCGACCTGCACGTCCATAGCGGGCACAGCTTCGATACGGCCTGGCCGATCGAACGGCAGATCGCGGCTCTGGCCGCCGAAGGCGCGGAAGTCGTGGTCGCCACCGAACACGATCGCGTCGTCGACCCCGGACCGGTGATCGCGGCGCTCGGTCTCGCCGGGGACATCGTCGGGGTTCCCGGGGTCGAAATCACTTCGGTCGCCGAGACCGAGGACGTGCCGGGTACACTCGGTCATCTCAATGCCTTCCCGCTCTCGCCCACCCAGGCCTATCGCGGCGGGGCGCCCAAAGCCGAGGGGCGGCGCCTGCGCGACGTTCTCGCGGAGACCCGGGCGCGCGGTGCGCTGGCCCAGATCAATCATCCCCGGTCGACCAAGGGGCGCGCGCCGCGAGGGGCGTTCTTTTCGCACCTCGGCGTTCCGGATCGGCCCTTCGACCCCGCGGCCCCTCTGGCCGCGGAACCCAACCGTTCGCTTCTCGAGGCCGATCCCACCTCGGGGCTTCGCGATCTGGACTTCGATGCGATCGAGGGACTCAACGGGTCATTCACCCGCGCCTATCCGCTCGTACGCGCGGATTGGTTCTCTCTTTTGCGCCAGGGCGAGCGTCGCACGATGACGGCGAGCAGCGACTCGCATCGAGCGTCGAGTCTCGTCGCCCTACCGCGTACCTATGTGCGACTCGAGGACGATGCCATCGGCTCGTTCGATCGCGACGCCTTCGTTGCCGCCCTGCGGGAAGGACGCGCCTACGGGACCACCGGGCCGCTTCTCGACGTCCGACTGGGGGACGCGGAGATCGGCGATACCTTTGCCGGTCGGTCGGGAATCCTTTCGATCGAGGTGACGGCGGCGCACTGGGTTTCGGTCGACGAGGCCCGGGTCTACGTCGACGGAGCGCTGGTGGCGCGCACACCCATCGGGCCTCGAGATCGTCTCGAGATGCCGCTCCGCTTCGCACGCGACGGCTTCGTCACGGTGGAGGTCTCAGGCGAGGTCACCCCCCCCTATGCCTCGGTCGCACCGGACTTCTCCCCCTTCGCCTTTACCAATCCCATCTACGTCGATGCCGACGGCGACGGCCGGTGGACCCCACCCGGCCTGGACGCTCCCCTCCCGCCAACCATCACGAACCCCGGATGCGTGCCCTGACCGGCGGCGTCGATCGGTCTCCGCGACGCGTATCCCAGGCCGCTCCGTCGAGCCCCGGCGCTTGCCCCCGTCGCGGTCGGTCGACAAGCGTGCGCGGATGCTATACGCACCGCAGACCGTCGGGGTGTCGTGGCCATGGCCAGGGCCGAGCACGGCGCCGTCGTCGTTCCGGTGGATTCCTCCAGCGGAGAGCAAAGGGGGGATCGAGTGGCCTTCAGTCGGCGGGAGTTCTTGGGCGGGGCGACGGCAGGCCTCGCCGCCTTGCCAGCAATCGTCGCCTGCCGTCCGCGCGCGGCGCGGGAACGCGGAGACCCCTTCGTGGTTCTCGACGAGGAGCAGGGGCGCACGCTCGAGGCACTCGGAGATACGCTCCTACCGGGTGCGGCGGCAGCCGGTGTCGCCCACTTCGTCGACCAGCAACTCGCGCGCCCGACGCCGATGCTGATGCTTAAATATCTCGACTTTCCGATGGCGTACGCTGATTTCTACCGGCAGGGCCTCGGTGCGCTCGATGCGCTGTCGAAGGATCGGTACGGCGAGGGCTTTGCGGCGCTGTCGGCGCGCGAACGCGAAGCCATCGTGCGCGAGATTTCGGGGAGCAATCCGGCGGAGTGGGATGGGCCGCCGGCTCCGCTCTTCTATTTCACGACCCGCAGCGATGCGGTCGACGTGGTCTACGGCACCGAGGAGGGGTTTGCGAAACTCGCCGTGCCGTATCGGGCGCACATCCAACCCCCGGCGAAATGGTGATGGTTACGGACAAGCGCAGCGAAGCGGCCGACGTCGTCATCGTCGGTTCGGGTGCGGCTGGAAGTTTGATGGCGGCGCGACTCGCCGAAGGGGGAAAGCAGGTCGTCGTCCTCGAGGGGGGGCCCGCGCGTCGTCGGGAGGATCTGATCAGTTCGCAAATCTGGTCGCGTCGCCTCAAGTGGTCGGACCCGGCCGTCACCACGACGGGGCCCGATCCCCAATCGGTCGGCTTTGCCAGTGGTCAGGGGACCGGTGGGGCGGCCATGCACCACTACGCCTGCTGGTTCCGGTTCCATCCGGAGGACTTCGAAATGCGAAGTCGCTTCGGCACGGGCCTCGATTGGCCCCTTTCCTACGAGGATCTGCGCCCGTCCTACGATCGGGTGCAGCGTGAGGTCGGACTTTCCGGGGACGCGGCCCGCGAGGTCTGGCGGCCCGCTGGGGAGCCCTATCCGATGCCGGGCCTGCCCACCTTCGCACAGGGTCTCTTGATCCGTCGTGGCTTCGAGAAGCTGGGGATGCGCACCGCGCCGATCCCCATGGCGATCAACTCGGTCGAATACGATGGGCGACCGGCGTGCATCTACGACGGCTGGTGCGATGCCGGCTGTCCGATCGGCGCGCTAGGCAACCCCCTCGTAGTCTGGCTGCCCCGCGCGCTTGCCGCCGGTGCCCGAATAGAACACAACGCAACGGTTTCGCGGGTCGTCCG
>JAPOLW010000351.1 GCA_029976905.1 bacterium
CCGACGATCATCTCGATGGGCGGTCGAGCTCCGCCTGGGCGAAATACGCCGACGCCTTGCGGAGGATCTCATTCGCTCGTCGCAGCTCGCGATTCTCGCGCTCGAGATCCTTCATGTGCTCACGCTCGTCGCTCGTCACCCCAGGCCGAACCCCGCTGTCGCGCTCGGATCGACGGACCCAACCGCGCAGCGTCTCAGGCGAGCAGCCGAACTTCTCTGCGATCGAGCGGATCGCTGCCCACTGCGACTCGTGGCGCGACTGACCGTCCAGAACCATCCGAACCGCTCGCTCCCGCACCTCCGGTGTCGCTCCCGCACCTCCGGTGCGTACTTGCTTGGTCTCCCCATAGCCCTTTCCTTTCCAAGAAATTCGGGCTCCGGGAAAGCCGGGGCGATTCAGCCACGCGCGCCCCCGAAGAGATCGAGATTCCCGCGACGATCCAGGAGATCGTCGCGGCGCGGCTGGACCATCTGCGTCCGGCGGCCAAGCGTGTCGCGCAGGTGGCCGCCGTGCTCGGGCGCCGTTTCGGAACCGAGATCCTCTCCGCCCTCGTCGCAGGCGAGCGGATCGACGTCCGTGCCGAATTGGCCGAATTGGAACGCGCGGGCATCGTGCACCGCAAGAATACCGCGGGCGCCGACGACTACCGCTTCGGGGAGAGCTTCACGCAGGAGGTCGCCTACGACAGCCTCCTGCTCCGCGAGCGGCGCGACCTGCACGACCGGATCGGCGAGAGACTCCGAAACGAAGACGACCGGCCTCTCGCCTCGCGCCACGCGGAGGTCGGCCGCCACTTCGCGCGGGGCAATGACCCGGAACGGGGCGTCCGGACGCTCCTCGATGCCGGCGAGGAGGCCGAAGCGCTGCCGTCGTACGGTGACGCCATCCGCCTGTACCGCGAAGCATGGGACCTTGCGGAGAACGCGCTCGACGAGGCTGGCCGGCCGGGTCGCGAACTGCAGCGCGGGGCCCTGCGCGCGGCGCTGCGCCTGAGCAACGCGACGGTTCTCTACGGCGCAACGCATGCCGCCACCGACGACCGTGCCGCCGAACGTGGCATCCGCCTGGCGCGCGACCTCGACGACACCGTCGCTCTCGCCCGCCTGCACGCGAGCCGCGGAATGTTCGTGATGAATCATGGCCGCGAACGCTTCGAGGAGGGGTTGGATCTGATCCGGGAAGGGTACGCCATCGCACGGGCCGCGCAGAACGATTACGCCGTGGCCACCCTGATGCGGGCGTTGGCGTTCTCCTACCTTCTCGACGGACGCTTCGCCGACGCCGAGCGCCAGATCGACGAGACGCTGGACGAGCTGGATCGCCTCGGGCAGGGCGAGAAGCTCTCCGACACCTACATGGGGGCGCGATTCTTCCGACAGCGCGTCCTCTACGAGTCCGACCGGCTCGTCGAGGCGGAAGCCTACGGACGCGAAACGCACCGCCTCGCCGTCCGTGTGAACAATCGCACCCTGCAGAGCAGCAGCGCGAGTGGCCTCGCCGCGGTCTGTTTCGTGACCGGCCGCTACGAGGAGGCGCTCGACTGGGCAGACGAGGCTCTCCGAATTGCAGGGGAGATCGAGAACGTGGGCGCACTGCGCTCCGCGTCCGCGCTCCGAGTGCTCGCCCGAGCCGCGCACGGCGACGGACCGTCCCGGCCCGCAGACACCGAAACCATGCAACGAGGCCTGCTCACCAGCGGCGACCTCGCGATCAACATCGACTTGATCGTCTCCGCGCTGATCGTGACCGGCGACACGACGCGCGCGCGAAAGCTCGCCGAGATCGCGGTGGAACGTGCCAGCGGCCGCCTGCGGGAAGCACGCCATGCGCTCGCTCTGGCCGACGCCAACCGGGCCGGCCACGAAGGTGACCTCTCCTGCGCTCATGGGTTCTACGAGCACGCACGAGCCCTCGGCGAACAAATGGGCGCGCGGTCGGTCCGCGCTCACGCCCACCTCGGGCTCGGCGAGTTGGCCGCGGTGCGCGGCGAGCACATGATCGCGCGCCGGCATGTGACCACCGCGGCCGAGCTCTTCGACGAGATCGGCTTCGTCCACTACGCGACGCGCGCCCGACGAGGGCTCGTCGCCTCTCGGCGGAGCCCTCGGGAGATCGTCGAGGCAACGCGGGGTTCGGGCCAGAAACGTGTGTAAGGTTCATCTCTCCCGGTGTTCGGCGAATTCCGCCGCCCGCGCCCGAAACGGACCACCATTTCGATTCGCGCAGTGAAAGCCGGCGGAGAAGCCGTCCGAGGTGGCCTGCATCTCCTCGGGAAGGGGTTTACTGCTGATCGGGGATCGCCTATACGCTGACCTACCGGGGTGCCCTGCCAACGAGAGCCAAGCGGCGCATTCCGCTCTCAAAGCCGGGCAATTTCCGTTCGGGAGAAAGGACTATGACATCGAGATTTTATCGATCGCCACTCGCCGTAACTGCGGCCGTGCTTTTCGGAGCCCTTCCGTCATCCTCGATCGCCGCGGCCCCCAAGGAGTGTCCCCCGTGGCTCGCGGCGGACGAACCCGTGGTCTCGCAGTCGATGGAGCAGGCAGACATCAACAGCGGGGCGCTCGGCTTCCAGGAGATTTTCGATCACGGCGAGCGGCTTTTCGTCGCCAGATTCAACACCTGCGATGGCGCGGGCCGACCCGAATCGACGGGCGGAGGCGACAAGCGCGCGGTGCCGATGTTCTCCGAGGAGGGTGAGCCCGTAACGGCCGCGCAGGTTGCCAAGCTGCGGACATCGGCGCCTGATTCCGATGCCTGTGCTGGATGTCACAACCAGCCAGAAGCTGGCGGTGCCGGAGATTTCGTCGCCAACGTATTCGTGCTGGCGCAGACCTTCGATCCCGTCACCCTCTCGGTCAGTCCGCTGCGTGGGAACAGCCGAAACACCCTGGGCATGCACGGGGCTGGTCCGATCGAGATGCTGGCCCGTGAGATGACCGCCGATCTCCGCGCTCAGTTCGCCGCCCTGCCCGCCCAGGCGGGTACGTACACACTTACGACCAAGGGCGTCGACTTCGATGTGGAAATCGACAGCGCCAAGAACGTCCTCGAGGCCGAGGGCATCGATCACGATCTGATCATCAAGCCGTTCCATCAGGCGGGCAAAGTCGTGTCGCTTCGCGAATTCTCAAACAACGCCATGAATCATCACCACGGAATGCAGGCCGAGGAGCGCTTCGACCTCAATCCGGCCAAGGGCTTCGACCCGGATCACGACGGCGACGGTCACCTGCGCGAGCTTACGATCGGAGACCAGACCGCGATTTCCGTCTGGCAGGCGGCACTGGCAACCCCGACTCAGGTGCTGCCCTGGCGAAAGGAGGATCGCGAGCAGATCCGGTACGGCGAAGAGGTATTCTCGGACATCGGTTGCACCTCGTGTCACGTGCCCTCGATGGTGCTGGACAGCCGCGACTTCGTCGAGCCCAACCCCTACAACCCGCCTGGAACCTGCAACAACCAAGGCGCTCTCGCGGGCCTGTGCCCCGACTATTCGTTCGACATGACCAGACTTGGCGACAAACCGCGTCTGGAAAAGGGCCCCAACGACACCGCCATCGTGCGCGCCTATACCGATCTCAAACGTCATAACCTGTGTGATGACCCCGGTCCGGGCGCCATTCGCTGGTTTTGCAACGAGCAGCTGGCACAGGGACGACCCGATCAGGACGGCAAGCCTGGAACGGAGTTCTTCCTGACTCGTAAGCTTTGGGACGTGGGCAACACGGCGCCCTATGGCCATCGGGGTGACGTCGGGACGATCACCGAGGCAATCCTACTGCACGGAGGTGAGGGCCGCGCCTCGCGTGATGCCTTCGAAGCCCGCTCGACGGCAGACCAGAGGGCGCTGGTCGCCTTCCTCAAGACGCTGCGGGCGGAACCCGGCCGATAGCCTGGGCTCGTAGATCCCTGACGCAAGCCATGAGGCCGCAGGGCAACCTTCCGCTGCTCGTCAATTGAAGATGCGGGTCCGGAGGCGGGCTGGTCTCTTCGCTCGCGCGGAGGGGAGGTCGCCGTGAGCGGCCGGATGCTGAGCGCGTTGCCGCTCGATAGGAAGCTGATCGGAATCTCAGCACTCTTATGCGCGCTTCTCTCGCAGGGGACCGCCGGCTGTTCGTCCGGGAGCGCCCAGGCCGAGTTCGATCGACAGATGCAAGTGTGTGAGCGGGCGGAGGACGGTGGCCTACTGGCCGCTGCGGCCAAGGCGTGTGGTGCGGCATTGGCGATCGTAGAGAAGCAGGCCGGCGCCGCGGATCAGATCTCGGAGTTGTCGTACCGCGTTGGCCGATTGGAGCGCCAGCAACGAAATTTCGTCCAGGCAGAGACGCTCGTGCGCCGGTCGCTGGCCCTGGAGGAGGCGGCCGGAGCCCCGGGGCCCATCGCCGCGAGGCTGGTCGAATTGTCGTTCAGCCTGGCGGGACAATCCCGCTGGGCGGAGGGCACGCAGGTCCTGGAGCGGGCGTCTGCCGCGACGGACTTGCTGGTTGGAGAGGAGCGCCGGGCGGCGGCCAACGCGTTCCGTGCGTTCGCCCTTCGTCTGACGACGATGGGGGAGACCGCTCGCGCCGAACGATTCATCCGCGAAGCCGAACGTCTGACGGCGTCCTGAACCGGGTCCAGTCGTAGGCAATTCGCAGACGCATGTTCGGGTTCAGCTGAAACTGGACCAAACGGGGCTCTGAGACAAGAGACACTTCCTGCCCAACGGAAGGAGAAGCCGATGGGAAAGGGAGCAGGAACGCAGAAGGCCGTCCGAGAGATTCAGCGGCGGAC
>JAPOLW010000352.1 GCA_029976905.1 bacterium
CCATATGGCCAGGCCTTCTGAGTGGGGCGGTCGCGCGGCACTGTAGGCGCGCAAACCCGAGAGCTTTCCCTCCTTTTGCACAATTCGCGTGTAGGCATTGAGGATATCCGCCAATTCACAATGCAGGCTGACGCTGATCTGGTCGGCCATGCCGGCGATCACGAAGGCCGCCACCGACAGCGGGAAGGACCGGGAGAGCCCGAAGACGAGTGTCGCGAGTCCGAAGATCGCTACGACCACCAGGAGGACCCGTCCAGGGCGCTCGAAGGGCTGCGCGGCCAGGAGCAGCAACGCCATGGCCAGAGCACCGATGCCCATCGAGGCGCGCAGGAGGCCGTAGCCGACCGGCCCGACCTGCAGGATCTCCTCGGCGTAGACCGGAAGCAGAGCAACGGCGCTTGCGAAGATGACGGCGAACATGTCCAGGGTCATCGATCCGAGGACGGCGCGCGCACGCCAGACGAAGGCCAGGCCCTCGCCGACCGCGCCCAGGGAGAGGTCCGCAGCGGTCGTCGGTCGCGCCTGGGCCGGCAAGGCCGCCATGCCGACGGTCGACACCAGGTAGAGAACTGCCGCCAAAGCGTACGGAGCCGCAAAGCCGAAGGGGCCGACGAGGACCCCCATGGTGATCGGTCCTGTGACCCATCCGACCTGGACCACGCTGGACGCGAAGACCGTCGCGTTCTGAAAGAGTTCGCGAGGGACCAGCGATGGCAGCAGGGCAGAGGCCGCGGGCGCCGCAAGTTGGCTCGTGATCGCGAGGAGGAACGCGGCTCCGTAGAGAAGGGGCGCCTCGATGGGCCCCGCCTGCGTGCGGAGGGCAAGCGCCGCGGTCACGGCTGCGGCACCGGTGTAGGCAAAAGCGACCACCCGGCGGCGGTCGAAGCCGTCGGCGAGGATGCCACCCAGGAGAGCCGAGGGAATGACGGGGAGGAACTCGATCAGCCCGAGGACTCCCAGGGCGGCGTAGGAGCCCGTGACCTCAAAGACATGGTAGGAGAGCATCGCCGCGAGGAGGGCGCGGGCGAAGCGGGAGCAAAAGCGCGATCCGACGAAAACGCGGACCTCGCGCCGAGCCAGAACCTGACGGGTCGGGTGTACGGCCATGGCGCTGTCGTGCCCGTGCCTTCGCGGTCACGAACCGTTGTGTCAGATCGCGCGTTCGTGTCCGACCCAGTACGGGTCGCGCAGTTTGCGCTTGTAGAGCTTTCCATTTGGATCCCGCGGCAGGGTGTCGACGAAGTCGATGGTGCGGGGCATCTTGAAGCGGGCCAGGCGGTCGCGGCAGAATTCGAAGATGTCGGCCCGGAAATCTTCGCCTGCCTCCACGCCGGGAGCGGGCTCCACGACTGCTTTGACCTCTTCACCCCAATCCTCGTGCGGGATGCCGAAGACGGCGACGTCTCCGACCCCCGGGTGGGTGAGGAGGACGTTTTCGATTTCTGCGGGGTAGATGTTCGCCCCTCCGGAAATGATCATGTCGATTTTGCGATCGCACAGAAAGAGGTAGCCGTCCTCATCGAGGTATCCGACGTCACCGACGGTGAAGTAGGTCTGGCCGTCGAGCATGATGCGGGACTTGTTGGTCTTCGCGGAGTCGCCCTTGTACTCGAACGTCATTTGCTCGGGGAGAAGCATGTAGACCGTGCCTTGTTCGCCGGTCGGCACGGCGCGGCCGTCGTCATCGACGATCTTCACGTCGGCCCCGGGCCAGGGGCGACCCACGGTGCCCGGGTATTTTCGCCACTCCTGCGGGGACACGATCGTACCCCCTCCCTCGGTAGCGGCGTAGTATTCCCAGATGGCGTCGCCCCACCAGTCGAGCATCCGTCTCTTCACGTCCGGAGGACAGGGCGCGGCTGCGTGGAGCATGTGGCGGGTCGATGAGCAGTCGTAACGGGCTCGTTCGTCCTCGGGCAGCAGCAGGAGTCGGTGGAATTGGGTCGGCACCATGTGGGAGAGCGTCACCCGATATCGATCGATGCGCTCCAACATGCCTTCTGGGGTCCACTTGTCCATGAGGACGAGCGTATGGCCCCAGTGCATGGAACTCGCCGCCTGGAGAAGGACCGCGGTGTGGTAGAGCGGAGAGCCGCACAAGTAGACGTTGTCGTTTTCCGGCTGCACGCCAAACATACCGAGAAAGCCCGCGAGCAGCTCTCCCATGACGTCGGGTTCGAGTTCGCGCGGGGCGAGAGCCCGGCGGACTCCCTTGGGCTTCCCGGTCGTTCCCGAGGTGTAGTTCATGACCTGGCCGGGGGCGCGGTCCGGCGGAGGGGCTTCGCTTTGTCCGGCCAGGAGTTCTCCGAAGCGGCGGAATCCGGGTGTCTCGCCGACGGCGAAGGAGGCCTCGGCTGGAAAGCCGATCTCGTCGGCTGCTTTGCGGCAGGCATCCCCGACCCGCGCGTGTCCGAAGAAGGCCTTCGCGTCGCAATCCTGAACGATGTAGGCGATTTCGCTGGGCGCCAGGTGCCAATTGATCGGCGTGAGGTACCACCCCGCCTGCGTCACGGCGAGGTAGACCTGGAAGTACTCGGCGCAGTTGGGCATGCAGATCGCGACGGAATCGCCGTATTCGAGGCCCAGTTCTCGCAGGCCGTGCACGACCTGGTTGGCGGCGGCGTGCAATTCGCCGGCGGTCCACTCTCGTCGCTCGGGATCGACCAGCGCGGTGCGTCCTGGATTCTTGTTCGCGTGGGTCCAGAAGCCGTGATCTGCCAAGGTCTCCTCCTCGTGCGGCCGTCCCATGGGCCGCGTCCCGTCGAGCCGAAACCGCTCCTAACGATCGCGTGGGACCCGGCGCGGATCGACGGCATCCTGGTAGGTCACCGAAAACTCGTCGAAGGCGGCCAGGGCGCTCTCCAGGCTTTTGCCGTCCTCCAATTCGTAGGTGTCGAAGCCGCACCGCTCCATGAAATACAGTTGGTCTCTCAGCACGTTGCCGACCGCCCGGATCTCTCCGGCGTAGCCCATCCGCTCTCGCAGGAGGCGCGCGATGCTGAACCCGCGGCCGTCGCGGTAGACGGGAAACTCGACGGCCACCAGAGCGAGGTGCGGCAGGTCCTCGCGAAGCTCCAACGGGTCGATGGTGTTGTCGAGCCGAACGCCAAGTCGCCCGGCGTGGCCTTTCAGCGTCTCGCGCTGCGAGCGCCAGCGCTGGAGAGAGACGACCACATCGGCGTCCGGGGGTACGTCTGCGTCATCCGCGACGTGCACCCAGCCATCCTCGACGATCTCACGCTTTCGGATGATCTGCATAGAGAATGTCGCCGTAGAGCGCGTCGCGGAACGGGGCTTCGCCCAGGCGACGGAAGGTGTGCAGGAAGGGCTCCTCGGTGGAATCCCGCAGATCGACATAGATCCGCAGCACCTTTTCGACGGCGTCGACGATCTCGTCCGCCGGGAAGGAGCGCCCGAGGATCTTTCCGATGGAAGCGTCGTCTCCGGCCGATCCCCCGAGCATGAGCTGGTAGTGCTCCACGCCGCGTTTGTCGATGCCGAGGATGCCGATGTGGCCGACGTGGTGGTGTCCGCACGCGTTGATACAGCCCGAGATCTTCAGGCTCAGATCGCCCAGGTCGTCCTGATAGTCGATGTCGGCGAAGCGATCCGAGAGCTCCTGGGCCACCGGGATCGAGCGTGCGTTGGCGAGGTTGCAGAAGTCGAGGCCCGGGCAGCAGATGATGTCGCTGATACGGCCGACGTTCGGCGTCGCCAGCCCCAGGGCGACCAGGTCGGCGTGCAGCGACTCCAGGCTCGTCGTCTTCACGTGCGGCAAGACGAGGTTCTGGACATGGGTGACCGACAGCTCCCCGAAGCTGTACCGGTCGGCGAGGTCGGCCACGATGTCCATCTGCACGTCCGAGAGGTCTCCCGGCGGTGTGCCGGGCTCCTTCAGCGAGAGGGTGACCGCACTGTAGCCCGCTTGTTTGTGCAGGGAGACGTTGTTGCGCGCCCAGCGAGCCAGGGCGCCGTCTCCCGCGCACAACGACGCAAGAAGCTCGTCGCTGTCGGGTAGGTCCTCGTAGTCGGGGGAGGTGAAAAAACCGCGCATGCGATTGATCTCGGCCTCGGAGAGCAGAAGCGAACCGCTTCGGGTCGCTTCCCATTCCTCCTCGACCAATTCACGGAAACGATCGGGCCCGGCCTCGTTCACCAGAATCTTGATGCGCGCCTTGTAGATGTTGTCGCGTCGTCCCAGGCGGTTGTAGACGCGCAGGATGGCCTCCAGGTAGGTGAGGAGGTGCTCGCGCGGCAGGAAATCACGAATTTGCTTCGCAATGACCGGCGTTCGACCCATGCCGCCGCCGACCCAGATCTCGAAGCCGGGCGTGCCTTCCCGTTCGACGAGGCGAACCCCGATGTCGTGAAACTTCATCGCGGCCCGGTCGTTTTCTCCCGTTGCCGAGAACGCGATCTTGAACTTTCTCGGCAGGAACGCGAATTCGGGATGGAACGTCGACCATTGGCGGGTGATCTCGCAGAAAGGGCGGGGGTCCTCGAGTTCGTCGCGCGCGACTCCGGCGAGCGCGTCGGTGGTGGTGTTGCGGATGCAGTTGCCGCTGGTCTGGATGGCATGCATCTCGACCTCGGCCAACTCGTCCAGGATCGTCGGGACGTCTTCGAGCCGCGGCCAGTTCAGCTGAAGATTCTGCCGGGTCGTGAAGTGGCCGTAGCCCCGGTCATAGGTACGCGCGATGTGCGCGAGCTTGCGGAGTTGGGTGCTCGAAAGCAGTCCGTAGGGAATCGCGATGCGCAGCATGTAGGCATG
>JAPOLW010000353.1 GCA_029976905.1 bacterium
TGATACTCGAGCAGGGGGTGCACCGGCCCCGACAGCAACTCGTTCGCCGCCGCCCAACGATACTCGTCCTCCCAGTACGTGACCGCCGAGAGATTGTTCTCGACCCAGAAAACCCTCGAGAACACGAAGAGGATCAGGAAAACGCAGACGAGAGCCAGATCCCGCCGGTCGAAGGGGCGAGCGCCTTCGGGAACGCCATAGATTTTTCGCAGAGGCTCTGCCATGGGCGGCGGGCGGCGCCAAAACGGACGCAAACCCCGATGTTGCGCCGTCTGGAGGCCTGTGGCAACACAGGAACCTCCTCGCCGTGTGCGCAGACGCCTCCAATCGTTCGGTAGACGCCGGGTACCGGGCGTGGGATCGCCTGCAAAAGCCGGGGATCGCCGCCGCAAGCTACGTCGTGGCCTTCGGCCTCCTGGCCGCCCCGCTCCTGCCCGCCATCGCCGCAGCCCTCCCGCAGGGACCGAACCGCGAGGACGAGGAACTCATCGTCTGGATTCTCTGCTGGGTCGCCCACGCGCTCGCGACGAACCCGCTCGGAGTCTTCGAAGCAAACATCAACTATCCGGCCCCGGCCCAACTGACGGGATCCGAACATTTCTTCAGCGCCCAGATCCTGTTTGGCCCGATCTACGCCCTGGCGCGGAATCCCCTGCTCGCAGCCAACCTGGCGGCGCTGGCCACCTACCCTCTGGCGGCCTGGTCGATGCAACGCCTGCTGTTGCAGGTCGGCTGCCGGGCCCCCCTTGCGTGGGTCGCCGGCTTCGTCTTCGCACTCGGCCCCCGGCGTGTCCCCTTCAACCTCCACATCCTCCAGTACGCCAATTTCTTCCTTCCCCTGGTCGCGCTCTGCCTCGTGCGCCTGCGGGCTCGTCCCGATGTGCGTCGGACCCTCGGCCTCCTGCTCGCCTTTGGCCTGGGCATCTTCTCGTCCTTCTACATGGCCGTGCTGGTGGGCATCGTGGCCCTGGTCTGGGGACTCTTCGAATGGGCGTCCCCCGCCGCACAGCGCAACCGCTTCGTCGGCCTCGCCCTGACGGTGGCCTTCGTCACCGGCGCGCTTGCCCTCGGCGCGCTCGAACCCTACTTCGGCCGCCTCGACACCGCCGCGGAACCACCGACCGTCGACGTCACCGAAGCCTCTGCCTTCGCGAAGGCCGTCTGGGGCACGTTGCCCGGGGCGTCCCCCTACCCTCTCGCCCCCCTCGTCTTCCTCAGCATTCCGGTGGTTCTGGCTGGCGCGGTGCGCGGGGTGACCGTGGCGCGGCACTGTCTTGGCCCTGCGCTCGTCCTCGCCACGTTCGGCATCCTCTTCATGCCGGGCGTTCCAGCCTGGTTGGCAGACGTCATCGAATGGACGCCCATCGGCTTCTTCACCTACACCGTACGCTTCCAGCTGCTCTTCTCGTTCGCCGGCGTCCTGCTCATCACCGCGGCTCTCGAGTCGGTGACCCGGTTCACCGGCGCCCGGTGGCCGTCCACGGCGCTCGCGATCAGCCTGCTCGCCTTCGTGACCTACGACCAGGGCTTCGCGCTTGCCGCAAAACCACTGCGCCCGGTTCCCGCGCTCGGCGACGAAGCCTTCGCCTACCGGGCGTTGCACGACCTCGCACGCGAGCACGGCACGGGTCCGCTCTTGCAACTCCCGACCCGCGGACACCGGGTCGGCGACGACCGGATCGCCGCGCTGGAGACCGACGCCATGCTCGGAAGCACCGTGCACTGGCTTCCCCTCGTCACCGGCTACACCGGCCACCAACCGGCCCATCGACCACTGCTTCAGTCCACCCTGGCGATGCTGCACCTGCGGGAGGTGCTGCGGGACGTCGTCGACATGACGGGAGTCCGCTGGATTCTGATCCGCCCGGAGCACGCCTGGGAGGACCGCAAGCGGTATCGCCAGATCACGTCGCGCCTTTCGAGCTCGCCCGAGGTCGCGCAGATGTGGGAACTCGACGGGTGGATTTTTCTCAGCCTGAAGCAGCCCGATCTCCAGCCTCGCTGGCTCGCAGCCCTCCGCACCGGAACCCCGGAGGACGCCACCCTGCTCGGGACACCGTGGCGACGGCTCGAAGAGGAGGAGGCCATCGGCCGACTCCAGTGGATCCGGGCCAGTCCAGGGCCGCTCGAGGCGGGCCAGGGCTATCCGATCATCCTCTCCGTGCACAACGCGGGCCCGGCGACGTGGCCGGTCTCGGTGCGCCCCGACCGGGTCCTGCGCCTACACGGGTTCGCCAGCATCGACGTCCTCCCTCCCCTGGCGGTCGCTCTGGCCGCGCGCTGGATCCCGAGAGATGCGACCGACGACGAGGCATCGATCGTCGCGCAGCGAGCCGCATTGCGTCGGGACCTCGCAGCAGACGAAACCCTGCTCCAGCGCATCCTGCTGGTGGCCCCGGAACGACCGGGGCGATACCGGCTCGAAATCGGCCTCGAGCAGATGGGCGGCGCGTCCTTCACACAGGCACCCAACCAACCCATTGCGATCGAACTCGAGGTCGTCGAACCCGGACGGCTTCCCACCCCGCAGACGGAAGCGGGAGCGCAAACGAACTCGCAGAACATAGCCCGGGCCCATCGGAAGGCGGAGAGATGACGGAACTGGCGCTCCTGGTCAACGTGGCCACGGGATTCGCGCTCTTCGGGTTGATCTGGACGATCCAGGTCGACGTCTACCCTCTTTTCGCGCACACCGGCGCGCAGGAGTTCCCCGAGTTTCACCGCCAGCACTCCAACGGCATCACCCGGGTGGTCGCTCCCTTGATGGTCGCCGAACTCGGCTCCTCGATCGCTCTGGTGCTCACCCCTCCGGCCTGGACCGGGCGCGGACCGTGGTGGCTCGGACTGGCCCTGGTGCTCCTGGCGTGGATTTCGACGGCACTCCTCCAGGTTCCGGCCCACGGGGTGCTCGGCGACGGTTTCGATGCCGCCACCCACCGCCGACTGGTGCGAACGAATTGGATCCGAACCGCGGCCTGGAGCGGGCGCGCGCTGCTCCTCTCCTGGCTGCTGGCGCCGCGACTCTGACGGAGGCAGGCGGTGACGCAAGGGCCGACGGCTTTCGTTCGCCAGCCTCCGCCCAGCCCCTTGCCGGACCCACGCTCTCCCAGGCGGCCGCCTTTCGTTCGAGGAGCAGGCCCGCCGGGTGGATCCCGATCCGCGGAGTTGTACTACATTCCGGAGTACCCTCGACGGTGAATCGACCGTGGAGGTATCTGCCGGAACGACGAAACCGCTTGCGAGGACGACGTGAACGAAACCCATCCTGACGAGATCGAGATCCACGGCTCGGTTGCCCCCGGCTTCGAGTCGGTACGGGACCTCTTCCAGCAAGAGGTGCAGAGTCTGTGCGCGGGAGGCACCCAATTATGCGTCTACCAGGGCCCCGATCCCGTGGTCGACCTCTGGGCCTCGGCCACGAACGACCCGGCCTTCTCCGCAGACTCGATCGTGAACGTCTTCAGCAGCGGCAAGAGCCTCACCGCGATCGCCATGGCGGCGCTCGTGGGACGCGGCCAGCTCGCCTACGAAGCTCGGATCGCCGACTACTGGCCTGAGTTCGGAGCGGCGGGCAAAGGCGACCTGACCGTCGCCGATGTCATGCGCCACGAGGCTGGGCTGGCGGCGCTCGACCGATCGCTCGCGCCGCACGATCTCTTTCGGGAGCGCATCAAGCAGAACGCGGTCGGCCGCACCCTCGAGACGCACCCGCAAAAATTCCGTCGGGGAGAGAGGGGCGCGCGCGAATACCACGCCGTGACCCGCGGCTGGATCGCAAACGAGATCTTCCGGCGCGCTGATTCCGATGGACGCACCATCGGCGAATTTCTCGCCGAAGAAATTGCAGGCCCGCTCGAAGCCGGGGCCATGATCGGCGTCGAGGAGCGGGACCTCGGGCGCATCGTACCCGTATCCCCCTTCGGTGTCCGGCGCGAGTTCACCGAGAGCTTCAAGCCCGCCCGACTCGGCCGCAAGACCCGGCACGGTTTTCCCACTCTCGCGGGAAGAATCCTGCGACTTCTCCCCTCGCTTCGCCATGCGACCACCCGGGGTGCACCACCGCCGTTCGAGGGAATGAAGAACATCCGCTTCTTCAACGAACCGGCCATCGCCCGGGGCGAGACGCCGTCGGCCAATGCGACCTGCTCCGCGCGTGGACTCGCCCGCATCGCTGCGGCGATGGCAGCCCGCGGAGACCTGGGGGGACACCGCATTCTCAGCGAGGAAGCCTGGGACGCACTGCACGCGGACCCCACCCACCGGGAGATGGGGCTGATCCCGACCGCCTTCACGCAAGGTGGAGTCAACGCCTTCACGGCGCCGGGCGCAGGCAGCAACGGACTGGAACGCGCCTTCAACGAGGGGCGTGAGGGCTTCTACGGTTGGATGGGACTCGGCGGCTCGGTCTTCCAGTGGCACCCCGCGCAAGCGATCGGCTTCGGCTACGTCCCGACCTCGTTGCACGTTCTCGATTTCCTCAACGAGCGGGGCAAGGTCTACCAGGCGGAAGTCTTGCGCTGCCTCGACCGCCCAGGGAGGCCCTGAGGTGTGATCGCCCGATCACACCTCGAGCTTCAATTTCTCGGCCTTCGCGTACGTGCCCTTGTAGGTGATGCGACCATCGCGAACGTGCAGGATGTCGAGCCCCCGCCACGCACCCTCGATGCCCCCCTTCTCGAACGTGCACGTCCAGCGAGTCAGCACCTTGCCCTGCGCTTCGTCCACGAAGAGATCCTCGTCGACGAAGCG
>JAPOLW010000354.1 GCA_029976905.1 bacterium
ACATCTTGGTCGGCCTGCTCTGCGTACCCGCGGGTCTGCTGCTGGGAGCACCCTTCCTGCCGTTCGAGATTCCGACCCTCCTCGAAAGCCTGGCGCACGAAGCCCGGGGGACGCACCCGGGCGCGGACGGTCTGGGCTACACCGGCAATCTCCTCTGGTACCTGGGCACCGGACTGCCCCGAGCGCTTTCCGCACCGTTGCTCGGCCTCGCCGCCGTCGGCAGCGGCGCGGCACTCTATCGTCGCGCGCCGGCACCGCTCCTTCTGCTCGGCTTCGTGGTGCTCTTCCTTGGGGGGATCAGCCTGGCGCCCCTGCATTGGGGACGATGGCTGATCCAGATCCTCCCCCTGGTCTGCCTGTTCTCGGCCGCCGGACTCTCGACCCTGGTCCACGTGACCGCCGATGTGGGGCGGCTTTCACGCCCGGCCAGAGCCGTCCTTCTCCTCGTGGGTCTCCTTGCGGTCAGCCTGACGCCGGCGCGGGTGTACGCCCGCTTCGCTTTCGCCCAGACCCAACCGAACACACGAGAGATCGCGCGCACCTGGATCGTACAGAACCTCGCTCCCAGCGAGCGCATCGCCGCCGATCTCTACACCGCACCGCTCCAGAACACGCCGTTCGACCAGACCGACTACGTCTACTCCTGGGCCGACGTCGTCGAATCGCCCGGGGAATTGCGTGCGCGCGGCTACGACGTGGCCATGGTCTCGAGCCAGGTGTACCGGCGCTTCTTCTCCGAACCCAGACGATACGCCCGCCAGGTCGCCTTCTACCGCTCGCTCTTCCGCCGCCACGAACTTCTGGTGGAATTTCGCGCCGCCCCCGACCGCCGCGGCCCGGTGATCCGGCTGTATCGCCTGGACCGCCCAACGGCTCGGGACTGAAACCTCCGGGGGGCGATGGTTGCGGTGACGCCCGCCCGTCACCATGATCCGCCTGCGATGGTTCAAAGGCCCGGATTCTCCGAACGCACCGCGCACCTGCGGCACGCGAGCATCCTGCGGACGCTCACCGAACGCGTCTCCGCCCTGCCCGACGGCATCAATCTCGGACAGGGCGTTTGCGACCTCGACATGCCGATCGAATTGGCCGACGCCGCGGTGCGGTCGATCCGCAACGGACGCGCCACCTACACCCCGTTTGCGGGCGTCGAGGAAATCCGTCGCGAGATCGCCGCCCGCATGGAGCGTCGCCATGGATTGGTCTACGGCGTCGACGAGATCGTCACGACCGTGGGAGCCTCGGCCGCTCTCAGCGCAACGTTCCTCACCCTGCTCGACCCCGGAGACCGGGTCGTCCTCTTCGAACCATTCTATCCGTATCACCGCAGCGCCGCTCTGCTGGCGGGCGCCCGGGTGGAATTCCTCCCAGAGACCGCAGCGGCCGACGAACCCAACTGGTCGGCCCTCGAGCAAGCCCTGGAGGGCGGCGCCCGCATCGTGCTCCTCAACACGCCGGCCAATCCGGGCGGGCGGGTGTGGACTCTCGCGGAATTGGAGCGCCTGGCCGATCTCCTGCGGGGGTCGCAGGCGTACCTGGTCACCGACGAAATCTACGAGGACCTCGTGTACGACGGTCGCACCCATCTGCCCCCCGCGGCCGTGGCCGATCTCCGGGAACGAACCATCACGATCTCGGGCCTGAGCAAGACGTACTCGATCACCGGATGGCGACTGGGCTGGCTGGCCGCGCCGCGCGCCCTTGCCGCAGCCATCGGCCCGGTTTTCGACACCCTTTGCGTCTGTGCGCCGCGACCGCTCCAGGAAGCCGCCGCCACGGCGCTGCGCACGATTCCCGAGCCCTACTATGCAACCTTGTCCGCGGGGTACGAGCGGCGTCGCGACCGACTCGCCGTCGCGCTGCGCGCCGGCGGATTCCAACCCTACGTCCCAGCCGGGGCCTATTACATGCTTGCGGACTACCGCGACCGATATGGCGACATCGGGAGTGAAGAGGCGAGCTTCCGACTCCTCGACGAACTTCGTCTCGGCGCGATTCCGGCCGACGTCTTCTACGACGTGAACCCACCGCCGCGGCTTCGTTTCCATTTCGCCGTCGAAGACGAGATCCTCGCAGAAGTCGCCCGCCGCCTGGCAACCCGACCGCGATGAGGTGCTCCATGCGATTTCGACGTCGACCCATGCGCCAGATGCTCCTGGTCCTGCCACTGCTCACCGGCTGCGCGACCACCGCGGCGCGTGCGCCAGCCCCGACCTGGTCGGGGCCCCCGGCGGCGATCGCCGACGTCGGCGGAGAACCGGCCTTCACGGCATCGGAGCCTCTGCAATTCCTGGTCGACCCCTACCCGCAGACCGGAGGGCCGAGTTGGCTCGGCGCCGACGTCGCTTCGTCCATCCGGATCGACGAGAAACGCTATCTTTGGATCTTCGGCGATACGCTGCTCGGATCGGTGTCGGACCAGTGTTCCGACGGTGCCCTCTATTGTGACCGCGTCGTCGCCCCTGGAACGATGATCCGCAATAGCCTCGGGGTCGCCGAGCGAGCCCCCGACGGCTCCTTCCGGCGCGTGGTCAAGTACTGGCCGGCACGCGGGGATGCCTTCCCGTCCGGGGTTCCGGGCGAATTCCTGTGGCCTCTCGCCGGCGCCCGCGCTGGCGAGGTGATCCTGATCGCCGCCAATCACCAGACTCCGGCCAGCGGTCTAGCTCCGGTGGCGAACTCCCTGGTGCGCATCGCCAATCCGGACGACGACCCGGCCGCGTGGACGATCACGCGACACACCCTGCCACACTTCCGACCCTTCGATGGACCGGCGCCCTCGCTGGTGTGGACGATGGCCATCGTCCCCGTCGGGCGCCACATCTTCCTCTTCGGGGAACTCGGTTCGGGAACCGGAGCACAGACCGTGCTCGCACGCATCGAGACCGGGGACGCGACCACGCCCGATTGGGAGCCCGATCCCGAATACCTGATGCGCGACGAACGCGGCGATCTCGCGTGGAGCCGCGATTTCGATGTCGGCCGGCTCCACGTCGTCCGCGGCCTTCCGGGCACCTCGGAGACCACCGTGCAATACGACCCCGCCGTCGGCTGGTTCAGCTACCAGCTCCCACCCCTGGAGTACGAGATCCGGATGTATACGGCGAGCGACATCGAAGGCCCGTGGCGCGATCGGGGCGTCGTCTACCGCCTCCCCGCGCCGTGGAGTACCGCCCAGAAGGACGGCTGCACCCCGGCCGGCGCGGCGTGTCGGGCCTTCGTCGCCTATGCGGTGAAGTCCCATCCCGAATTGGCCCCGGAGGGGGGACGCGCTCTCTCGTACAACGTCAACCTCGGTTCGGGCAGTCTCCGCGGCGCCGAACGGGCCGCCGAGCGCGTCCCCGGCTTCTATGTACCCCGGATGATCGTCGGTCCGGGGCCCGCGTCCCGACGCTGAGCCGCCCCGCGCCCCGACGCTGAGCCGCCCCGCGCCCCGACGCTGAGCCGCCCCGCGCCCCGACGCCGAGCCGCCCCGCGTCCCGACGCCGAGCCGCCCCGCGTCCCGACGCCGGTGAGCCCCGCAGGTCAGAGCCGACGCGCCCGGACGACCGACCAGCCAATCGTCAGGAGCGTCAACGGCCCGACGCCGAAATACAGGGCGGCACGGGCCGACGCGGCGGCGGGGCTCCCGAGGGCGGAGAGCACCAGGACGCTCGAGTACGCGGTGTAGGCGAGCACGAAGACACCGCCCTCGACCCGTTCCATGCGATGCCCCGTCCAGAAGATGGGCAGGCACGCCACCGCGGCGGCGGTGCACATCGGGAGGTCGAAGGTGAGAATCTCGGGGGCGACGGCCAGTCCGCCCGTGGCAAGCAATGCCGCCAGGCCCAGGATCAGGAGCAGATTCATGATGTTGCTCCCGACGACGTTTCCGACCGCGATGTCGTCCTCGCCGCGCAACGCGGCCACCACGGCGGTGACCAGCTCCGGCAGGGACGTGCCGATGGCGACGACGGTGAGCGAAATCACCAACTCGCTCACCCCCAGACCGCGCGCCAGGGCGACCGCCGCCTCGACGAAGAAGTCCGCGCCCACGATCAGCAGGACGAGCCCCATGGCAGCCACGAGAAGGCTGCGAGGCAGCGTCATCCCGGCCGCCTCGCCGAACTCGCTCTCGTATTCGCGCTGTACCGCGGCCCCCTCTCGCGGACTGAGCAGGGTCGCCACGACGAGGTAGGTGGCCAGCAGGACGAGGAGGATGCCGCCATCCACCGCCCCCAGATTCCCATCCCAACCCAGTCCCAGAACCAATACCGTAGCCCCGATCATGATCGGGACGTCCCACCAGACCAGCCTCTGGGTCACGACCAGCGGGACGATCAGGGAGGAGACTCCGAGCACGACCAGGGTGTTGAGCAGATTGCTCCCGACGACGTTCCCGACCGATACCTCGGCCTTCCCCGCGAGGGCGGCGTCGACCGAAACGGCCAGCTCGGGGGCACTGGTCCCGAGGGAGACTACCGTGACCCCGATGAGCAGGGGCGAAAGACCGAGGCGACGCGCCAGGTGGGCGGCACCCATCACCACGAATTCCCCGCCCGCGGCCAGGGCGACCAGGCCCGCAAGGCCCAAAGCGGCTTCCCAGCCCGTCACGGAACGCCGCCGCCCGGGCGTCCGCGTCAGCATCCACGTCAGCATCCACGTCGGCGTCGGCGTCTACGAAATCATCCTCGAAATTTTCCAGCCGAGCTCGAGCGGCTACGACGCCCGGGCGAGCGGGATCC
>JAPOLW010000355.1 GCA_029976905.1 bacterium
CGGTGGTCCGTTGCGGCGCCGCGTGCCGGGGCTCGCCGGTCTCGGCTCCCTCGAAGACGTGCACGGTGCTGGTCGGGAAGGCGAACGAGACCCCGAGGCGATCGGCGAGGCGTACGATGTCGAGGAAGAGCCGCTCACGTTCGCGCAATTCCGTATTCCAATCGGGGACCTCGAAGAAGACGTACAAGAGGATATCGAGACTCGAAGCGCCAAACTCGTTGCAATAGACCTCGTAGTAGTCCTTGCGGGTGTAGGGATGGAGTCGGACCAGTTCCCGGATGCCCTCGGTGAAGCTCACCAGGGTGTTGGGCGGCGTGTCGTATTGCACGCCTAGCGTGGTCTTCCAGCGGCGGTACCGACGACGACCGTAATTGTCCACGACCGCACGCACGAGATTCGCATTGGGGATCGTGACCAGCGAGTTGTAGAAGGTTCGCACCCGCGTCGAGCGAAACCCCACCTCCTCGACGATGCCTTCGACCGAATCGATGACCACCCAGTCGGCGATGTCGAAGGGCCGATCGAAGAGAACGGCAATCGACCCGAAGAAGTTCTCCACCGTGTCCTTGGCGGCAAAGGAGAACGCGACACTGGCGACGGTGACCGAGGCGAGAAGCGGTGTCAGCGGAATGTCGAGAACCCCGGCGGCGAAGACGACGGCGACGACGATCACGAAGATCTTGAGTGCCCGCACGACCAGCGGCACCAGGACGTCGTCGATCCGATGTTGACTGCGCCGGGCCCGCGCGGCCAGGACGTCGCCGAGCCGATCGGTCAGACGCCAGGCGGCGATCGTCCCCGCGACGGCGAGGAGGATCGTCAACGCGCCGACGAGCACGTCGCCCACGAATCCTTCGATTTCGAGGAATTGGACGGCGATCCACCAGACCGTGAGGGCGGCCAGCTGGCCCAACGGGCGCATCTGCCGTCGCTGCTCGCCGCGTTCGACCTCGTTCTCGTCGTCCGCCTCGAGGCGCCGCAACAAGAGCCGTACCGCCAGATCGACGAGTAGGCCGAGAACGATCAGGCAGAAGATCGCGAGCCACTGCCAATAGGCGACGGCGAGGAAACTTCCGTCGGTCAACGCGCGCGGGACACGGTCCTGGATGTAGTCGGCGATCGTCAGGATCTCGTCCCCCGCCACCAGGGGGAGCGACTCCATCTGCTCGAAGAGCGCCGGAAGGCGGGTCACGGTCTCGCGGTCGAATCGCCAACGTCCCTGTTCGTCCCGCGCCAGGACGATGCTTCCCACCGGCGGGTGCTTGAAACGCGCGAGCACGGTGCGCTGCCGACGAGGGTCGGGAAAGTATCGGAAGGACTCGAGCTCCTTGTCCTCGACGCTGGAGCTGTCGGGCAGTTCCTCGACGTCGACCTCGCCGATTCGGTTGAGGACGCCGTAGAGTTGGCGCGCCCTCTCCCGCCCGACATCGCCATCCTCCGGAAGCAGGTCGAAGACCAGGACGGCCTTCTTCCACCCCGCGACGGGATTCTCCCAGAGCTGGTTCATCCCTTCGAGGAAGGTCTGCATGGTCATGCGCGGAGAACTCAGCGCACGCAATTCTCCAGCGACCGCCTCTTCCTTCGCCTTTTGCTCCAGGGTGGCGACGGTGTCGTCCGTGGCCAGCCCCGGCAGGGCCGCCTGCGACCCGGCCGGAAGAGCGCGTACGAGCAAGAGACACGCGACCAGAGCACCCAGAAGCTTGGCTCGATGCATCCATGGCCCCTAACGCACCCGGGCGGCGACCTCGACCCCGCGGATCCACCGTTCGTCCAGGGCCTCGCCGAAGCAGGGTCATCCCGTCGCTCCGTGGCGCGAAATGCCATCCCCGGATCCCGTTCCCGTCTACAGCCAAGCCAAATCGCGGACGTCCGCCGGATCTGCGGTCACCGGGGAACGGCCGCGACGGCCCGATCCCGGCTCGTCAGAGAATGCCTTCGAACTCCGCCTTGCGATCGCGCGTGACGAGCCGCTGGACGGCCTCCTCGAGGGAACGGCCGCGGTAGAGCACCGCATGGACCTGCTCGATGATGGGCGCATCGATCTCCAGGCGCTGGGCGAGTTGATGGGCGGGCTCGGCGGTGTGGTAGCCTTCGGCGACGGCATTCTGATGCGCGAGAATGTCGGCGGCACGCTCACCGCGGGCGATGCGTCGGCCCAGATCCCGGTTGCGCGAGAGGTCTCCGGTACAGGTCAGAATGAGGTCACCGACACCAGCAAGCCCGAGAAAGGTGACCGGGTTCGCGCCCAGCTTGACGCCGATCCGGGTGATCTCCGCGAGACCACGCGCGATCAGCGACCCGCGCGCGGACAACCCGAGTCCGAGTTCGTCGGCGGTGCCGCACGCGATCGCGATCACATTCTTGAGCGCCCCCGCCACTTCGACACCAACCGGGTCGGTGCTCGTGTAGACCCGGAAGGCCGGCGCATGGAGCATCGCCTGGACCCCGTGGGCCGTCTCGGCCGTGGTACTGGCCACGGCGATGTCCATCAGAAACCCGGCGGCGAGTTCCCGGGCGAACGTCGGCCCGGAAAGGAAGGCATGGCGGTCGACGGACTCGGGAAGCTCTTCGGCGAGCACCGCGCACAGGAGATCGAGGGTGCCGTGCTCGATCCCCTTGGCACAGCACCCGATCAAGGCGTGCGCCGGCAGGTCGGGCCGCGCGGCCGCGGCAACCGGGCGGACGAATTGGGCGGGCACGACGAAGAGAACGAGGTCCGCTTCGTCGAGGACCCGCGCCATCTCGTGGTGGAACCCAACCTCCGACGGGATCGGAAACCCTGGAAGATAGGAGCGGTTCTCGCCCTGCGCTCGAATGCGCCCGGGGAGTCCGGGTTCATGACTCCACACCCGGACCCGGTGCCCTCGACCGTGGGCGTGAAGCGCCAGGGCGGTTCCGAACGCGCCCGCACCAAGCACTGCGATCCGCTTCACGCTCCCTCCCGGGCGCCGCAGAAGGATTCCGGACGCGCCCTCCGCTTCCTGACAGGACTCATCGTCTCGATTGTAAGCGCGCCATCGTCCAATCGTGCAAGAGGGAGTGCCATGTCACCGACCGGGCCGCAGCGGAGCGGCCCGTCTCGTTGCGAGCCAGGACCGGAGAGACCCCGGGACTACCGCCCACCGCCGTGCGTCCGGGTCCCGCCGTCGCAAGCGGCGTCGGCCCGTTCTGCGGGGGAGACGGCCCGCCGGTCGAGGCCACTCGCTCAAATCGCCGCGATCCGGTAGAAACGGAAGTCGGCCGGGTCTCCGGTGACGCGCTTCCATGAAGAATCCAGCGAAGACCGCCCTTCTCTTCTTCTCCATCGTTCTCTGCAGCACACTCGGGTCGTCGGTCGGCCATGCCCAGCAGAACACGATCGAGGTAGACGCGAACCAGCGCACGACGATCATTGGAACCTTCGATTCGCTCTCGCTGCTCCTGCGCGATCTCTGTGGCCGCGCCGGCGTCGAAATGCGCTCCTTCGACGCGACCGATCGCTCGATCACGACCCGCCAGGTCGGCCGCCCTCTGAGCGAGGTCATCGGACAGCTCCTGACCCAGGAGAACTATCTCCTTGGGGTGCGCGATGCGCCGCGGACCGGTGCCCCGACCGAAATCGCCTGGATTCGTGTCACCGGCTCGACCGGAGCGGCGCCACGAACGGCCGCGATGGACGCCGCGGTGCTGAACGAGCCTCCGAGGCCCGAGGCGCACCTCGTGGTCGCCGACCGCCTTTTTGCCGACGAACAGCGCGTCGCCCAATTCATGGCCACCGACAACGAGCTTCTCGCGGAGTCCTTGCGTCACTATCCGAACATCACCGTATCCCTCCGCAAACTCCGGGACGGTCGCCCGGCTGCGGTGCAGCGCAAACTCGACGAACTGATCCAGAGCCTCGAGGCCGCCACCCCCTGACGGCGCGGCAGACGCGTTGACAAAGGCGCGTTCCGGGCGGTATCCCGCGCCGGTGCGCATCCTCCCCTGCCTGCTTTTCGCTTTCTTCTGGACGACCACTGCATTCGCGGAGGACTTCGGTGACGGCATCTCCCTGACCGAGGAAACACCGCTTGCCCGGGTCCTCGCCGAACCCGAGCAATACGAGGACCGGCCGGTCCTGGTGCGTGCGCAGATCGCGGACGTCTGTCAGCGCAAAGGGTGCTGGACGATCTTGCGGGAGGGCAAGGACCAGGTGCGGGTCCGCTTCAAGGACTACGCCTTCTTCCTGCCGACCGACTGCAGCGGACGGGAAGCGCTCGTGCAGGGACGTGTCGAGGTGAAGACGCTCTCCGCGTCACTCGCTCGCCATTACGAGGAGGAGTCGCGCGACGGCGACCCTGATGGTGTCACGGGCCCCCGGCGTGAAGTCGGGATGACGGCGACCGGCGTGCGGCTGCTCCCCTGAGAGGGCTGCTCGCCGGCCCCACAGGCATTGCGGGTCCGACCTTGTTAGCGTGCCCCGGGACGAGTCGACCATGCGAGGCCCAGGGAGGCCCGGGGCCGGCAATCCCATCGACGGAGGGGCGCTCCATGTCGGAAGATACGCGACAACGATTTCGCCAGCGCTGGGAAGCAAGAGACTTCAAGGGGACGGGCCTCTGGCAGGTCCGTCGGCGCCTCGCCGCCGCGATGCGGGTGGTGATCGAGAGGCTCACGACGAGCGACGCCCCGGAGGCCGAACTCGCCGAGGCGGCCCGGCGCCTGGAGGAATATGGGGAACGCCTGCGAAGCCATCCC